>JAFAXJ010000239.1 GCA_019241095.1 Verrucomicrobiota bacterium
TGTTTGAGACCTTTCTTCCGGTAGCCGCAGCCTTGTAACCCTGACTTTCTGATAACGTGGGCGGCGCATCGGCATCTCTATGAAGTTCTGGCTCGAAGCCGATTGATCTTCTATTGTAGGACAGCAGAGCTTGAATCCGATTTGTATCTATATAGAAACTGATCTTAGATGCTCTACTCGAGAAAAAACCTCCATTGAGGTAGTACTTCAGCGGCATTTCCTGAATGAAGCTTTGGATATCCCTGAACATTAACTCTAAATTCGGTTGTAAATCTCGTACATAGGAAGAATAATTGCCGCGGCAATTAGCCCAACTATGCCCGCGAGGATAATCAGGATGATAGGTGTGACGATTTCCTTGAGACGTTCCGTGTAAGCATCTAGTTCTCGATTCATCAAGATTGCTAGCCGCTCTAATTGCGCAACATCCGATCCAGTTTCTTCCATGAAGCGAAAATACTGAATATTCCGATCGCCAACGATATCTGCTTCCTCAGACAGCACTCGCGCAAGGGACTGACCCGACTGAAGTCCAATGTAGGCACGAGCAATCGCAGTTCGGTAGGGAAAGAACCAGCTTATATCCTTTAAAAGAAAAACTGCTTCAAGATTCGAAATTTTGTTTCTTTTAAGCTGCGCAAAGACCTCGATAAAACTTGCACGGATTGTGGAAAGAAGATAAGCGCCAAACACAGGAATCCGAACTACCACATTATGGGTCCCTGGGCTCTGCTTTATCCAATAAGGAGCCCGTGATACGACTACAATTGCCAGGGCAAAAGCAAGAATCAGCAGCACCGGATTTGATCTAACCAAATGGCTAGCCCCGATCATCAGTTGAGTTTGCCATGGCAGCGCACCCCCAAGATAATCTAACATGTAACTGAACTGCGGAATAACGTAGGCTACTAGCACTGCAACCGTAGCAAAGGCAACTAGCAGCGTCATGGCAGGTTGCAGTAACATCATCCGTGTCTGATGTTTAAGATTATCCGTTCGTGCGACTAGTTCTCGAATTGAGCGGAAGCTTTGGTCCAAACTCCCTGATCCCTCACCTGCTGCTACAAGTCCTACTGCAACATCGTTGAACAGATTCGGGTACTGTCTGGCAACGTTGCTTAGGCTTTCGCCCCTTGCTACTGCGTGCCCCATTTCTTCGATCACCGCTCGCAAGTGTCGGCCTGACCGCGATTTTTCCGAAATCGTCAATCCAGCAACTCGTAAAGCAAGGTGCGGTTCCATATTCAGGAAAAGAGCGCTCTCCATCTGCTCCATAAAGAAAAGTACTTGCCGAAGAGGAATCGATTTGTGCGCTAAAGCGCCGATGCTGTTAGGCTCAAAAACTGTTGCGACGGCGGTGCCTGAATCCAGCAATCGAGCTGTGACCTCAGTAGCGGAGCGACCGACGAAAGTTCGAGAAAGAAATGGTCCGCTTTTTCTTTCCTGAATGAATGCTACAAACTGAGGCATTTATCCTATCGGCTTATCTGACCTCCTCTAACCTCCTCCGTTTGCACTAGCCTCAAGCCCGTTGTTGATCAACTGTACCACGGGTTTCATGCTTGGAGTTACGTAAGTTGGATTGATCGCTTTACTCAAACTTACGCCAGAACTTAGTGTTCCATAATTTGTTACTGTACGGTTTCCGGACCCAGACATCAGTTCCGCTTCGGTCGTAACTGGCGTACCCATTACTTGCAGATAAGGTTGCAAAATGGCGAATGTAGCTGGGGTTGTGGGATCGGTCTCAGGATTGTCAACCAGATATTGTTGCTTTGCCTGCTGAATCGCTTCTACAGCAGTCAGCGTCTTGGTAGCTATACCTTTCTCTATACCGTTTATGATCGTGGTAGAAGCCCAGGTTACGGTTAAGGCTCCCAGCATAATCGAGAGGAGAACTTGAATCAGTCCGAACCCCCTCTGTTGATTGCGATGTTTTGTTTTCATTCTCATTCTATGATCAACATAACTATTCAAGTTTGTGTTTTAGCTTCATCTTAGAGGATGTCTTTCTGAGTTCGTTCAGCTTTAACGTCTCGCAAAGAAAACTCACCTTTAACCTCCAAGCAAAAAGGAGAGGCTTCAGGAAAAAACATATTATACCTGTCGGATACTGTAGCCGGGGGTTGATGGTCAACATTTTCAGCAGGCACTTGTTTTCCTTCAATGCCTGAGAGACCACCCATTTCTTCTAGCAGGCGCGCTTGCACTTTGATCTCTGTTTCATCAACAAATATTGACCAATAGGAAAAATCAGATTTTAACCTTCGATTCTCCGGGTCAATCAAAGCCGGGCCGACGACTTTGCTGCCCGCCATGATCAAGATTTTGCCTGTCGCTGAGACAACATCCTCAGTGACCACGCCATGAACAGTGACCCTGTCGCTTTCTAGATTGCTTACAGGAGCGTAGGTTCTGCAACGAATATTTAGCGTATTCTCATCGCTACTACCTGCTGGCATCGCAGGATAGGAACGAATCGTTAAAGTGCTTACCGGGGCCGGTATAGCAAGTGACCGACTAGCAATGCGAACTGAGCCATTCTCAGAAACCGAGCCGGTTGATTTTAGCAAGGCTATATTTGTATGAGCCACGTAAACCGCATTCCGATACATCCATTCTGGTAAGTACTTGAAATCATGGACGTGTTTGCCTGAGATATCCCTTACGATCGGGCGATTAATACTGGCAATCGGCTTTTTTGCACCATTATCATTTATAGATATAGAATTGTTTATCCATAGAACGACGATCAATGAGAAGCCCCAATAAACGATTGGTCCCCAGGGGGTCGCCAGAACAGTCCTAATCATATTTAACACGGAGGTCTTTTATGCCTTCAGTTCGCGATGCCCAGCCAAGGTTAATGCTAGAACTAAGCCCGTGAGCAGTCCG
>JAFAXJ010000390.1 GCA_019241095.1 Verrucomicrobiota bacterium
ACGCACATTCGTGACGAGTCCCGTAGCGTACAAAGCTCGAACATCATCTTCAATCGTCTGCTCCGAATAAGGCTGTCCAACTGTGGTTTTCATGTTGGACAGAATGCGTTGACGGCTCAACGTGGCCGGTCCGGCATATTGAATCTCAATCTGGCGTACAATCGGCGCCTGTCTTGGCTGAGGAGAAGGTGCGGTCTCAGGCGGGGGTAAGACTTGGCCTGGAGGTGAGGTTGGGGGCGCTTGTTCTTGCGCTCGCGTCATACAAACCTGGAAAAGAAAGGCGACTGCGAGAAGGAACCAGACGCGACAAGACAAACGCAAAAAATTCATATTTAGACACGCCATCGACGGATCAGAACGAATCGGCGTAATTCATGACGAAGGCATCAAAAACGTCAACAGAAAACCACGTTAATGTCTTACTCGGCTACTTATGAACAGCTTTCAGCAAACACTTAAATCTCTGGTGATTGGAACGCAAAGGATGCAGGCCTGAGCGTCACGGTCGACTGCGGCAAAGCCACGCGTTAATTAGCCTGGGGGGTGCAGCCCAGGATCCCCGACAATTTGGCATGAGCGCTTAAGGCGCGGAACAATGCCGCTTACTTTCACCCTCGTCCCCTTCGCCAGTCCCTATCACTCGATTAAACAAGCTCGTACCAATTATTCCGAGTGCGAGGCTCGTACCCTGCTTCTGAGACGAGAAGTTCGATTTCCTCACGGGTGACTCGATAAGATGTGCCGGCACTGCTCACAACGTTTTCTTCCATCATGACCGATCCGAAATCGTTAGCTCCGTAACGTAAAGCGATTTGACCGATACGCGTACCCTGAGTAACCCAAGAGCTTTGTATATTCTCAAAATTGTCCAGATAAATACGAGCCAACGCCTGAGTTCTCAGATATTCCGCCGATCCGACCGGAGTTGCCTTTAAGAGGGTGTTTTCGGGCTGGAACGTCCAACATATAAAAGCCGTATACCCACCAGTTTTGTCCTGAGCTTGGCGTAAGCGTTCCAGATGCTCAATCCGATCCTCGATCGATTCAACATGCCCAAACATCATTGTGGCACTGCTGTTCAAGCCCAGATTATGCGCGATCTCCATGACATGAAGCCACTGGTCCGAACTACATTTAAGAGGCGCAATCCGATTTCGGACTTTGTCGACAAGGATTTCGCCTCCGCCTCCCGGAATCGAACCCAGACCAGCCTCTTTGAATTTCAAGATTATTTCCGAAACAGGCATCCGGAACACTTCAGCGAAGTGATTGAATTCCGGCGGGCTAAAAGCGTGGATGTTAACCTGCGGGTATTTCTCCCGAATATGATTCAGCAGGTCTAAATAATAATCGATTCCCAATTTCGGGTTATGCCCGCCTTGCATCAGTATCTGGATGCCGCCGATTGACACTAGTTCATCAATTTTGTTATCGATCTGGTCAAGGCTGAGAACGTAATGATCATCATCCCTCTCTGTACGGTAGAACGCGCAAAACTTGCAATAGACGTTGCAGACGTTTGTATAGTTGATATTGCGATCAACAATGTAGGTAACAATCTCGTTTCCGCGCCCGCCGAAAGCTTTGGCTTTAGCAAGCTGTCGCCGGTAATCAGCAAGTTGACCTAGATCTGCTAACGGCAGGTGATACAGCTCAATTGCTTCGGCGGCATTAATCCGAGAACCCTCAAGCACTTTTTCTACCACTGGCGATTCGGAGACTGTTGCGTTCATTAGAAAAACTTATAATAGTGCACGTCGGCCATTCATCAATTCGCTGCTGAGATTAGGTTGATTTCATTCTTATAGATCGCAATCTAGGGTCGTTGTGTCGCAGAACTTCATTCAATCCGCTATTGACGCTCCTAAGAACGATTTCGACTTGTCTCTGCGTCCTCCTCATTTCAGTGAGTTTCAGGGTCAAGCAAGAGTTCGAGAACGACTTGAATTGATGGTTCAAGCCGCCACGCAGCGTGGCGATGTCCTTGAGCATACTTTGCTTAGCGGGCCGCCTGGTCTCGGAAAAACAACCCTGGCGTTCATTCTCGCGAACGCCATGGGTGTCAACATCAAAACTACCAGCGGGCCGATGATCGAACGCGCAGGTGACCTTGCAGGCCTGCTCACCACTCTGGAAAGGGGTGACATTCTATTTATTGACGAGATACACCGTCTTCAACCTACGATCGAGGAATATCTCTATCCCGCTATGGAAGATTTCCGGTTGGACATCATTATCGACCAGGGTCCAAACGCTCGAAGCATTCGGCTTAATCTTCCAAAATTTACTTTGCTTGGAGCTACGACTCGTGCCGGAATGATCAGTGCTCCCCTTCGATCCAGATTCGGAATGACAAATCGGCTGGATTATTACACCGTCCCAGAACTGTGCGCGATCATCGATAGAAGCGCTAGTCTCATTGGGGTTGGCATTGACCATGAGGGCTGCGACGCAATCGCGTCTCGATCGCGCGGAACTCCTCGGATCGCGAATAACCTTCTCCGATGGGTTCGAGATTACGCTCAAGTGAAGGCCGATCGTCATATCAGCAAACCTATTGCCGAGAAAGCGCTGGAGATGCTTGAAATCGATAGCGACGGGTTAGATGAGATGGACAAGCGCATTCTCGAAGCGCTAGTAATCAGGTTTCAGGGCGGCCCTGTCGGCCTTAATTCTCTCGCCGTCTCTATCGGCGAAGATGTTGGAACTATCGAAGAGGTGCATGAACCTTTCTTGATTCAAAAAGGGTTTGTTAAAAGAACTGCTCAGGGTAGAACAGCCTTGCCTCTCGCATTTCAGAAATTAGGAATCAAACCAGCTAGCGGAAGTCAGGGTGAGCTCTTCTGAGCCTCAAACGCTGCGCGTCTTCGCAAGGGCGTCGGCTGTCCGGCTACCTGGGCGCCAGGCTGATCAGGATACTTGATTGTGCTCGGCCAGAGCACTCTCCAAGGCTGTTGTTTTAGCTTCAAAGTTAATTCACTGACATTCTGCAGGATCAGGTTAATGCGCGGGAACGCGATCGCGATATTTCGGTCCGTCGAATCTAAGATCGTTTTTAACTTTGCTGAGCCAGCATTGAAATTTGCGAGCGCCTTTCCAAGGTTCTGATTTTTGTCCAGTTCAGCCGTGACAGATCGAAGGTCCCCGAGCGTCAGGTGTATATTATTAAGGGCCTCCTCAATAGGACCATCCTTGGCTGTCATCACCTTCAAATTGCTAGTTACAGATTGAAAATTTTTAACAGCATCGACCAAAGGAGACTTCGGCTCGGTCAGCAGAGTTAGGTTAACCGATGTTCTCTTTAACTCTTGCAAAGTTAATTCAACCTGGCTCAAAGCCGGGTCAAGCTTTTGAATGATCTGCGGACCAACCTCCGCAAGATCGGGCGATCTGGTCCCCAGAAAGCCTTCATTCTGTTCAGCCAATCCCGAAAGCGGGTTTCCGTGATTGAAATCAATTACTAACTCGGCTAGCAACCCAAAGCTGCGCATCGTTACCGCACTTTGCTTGAAGATTTGGGAATCGTTGGCAACTTTCACCACCACCATTGCTTCTGAATCAGGAGAGCCGGCGGGGCGATCACTGACAGGCACGGGCGACTGGATATCAGCCACTATTCCGATTTTCCTGCCCGCAAGCATCACCGCAGCCCCGGGCTTAATCCCGGCCGCATCATCAAAGTAAACGCGAAAAGTTTTCAATGGCCGGAACAACCCTGGCGACGAGATGTACAAGATAACCCCCACGACCAAGCCGAGCGTGAGCAGCACTAGCAACCCAGTACGAACCTCATTTCTAAAGATCTGCATGCACCAGTGTCTCCGTCATTGGACCTTCCGTGGTACCCGTCACAAACTGCCGAACAATCGAATTGGAAGAATTTCGGAAGTTTTCCGGCGAACCTTCCTCGATTATCCTCCCTTGATAGAGCATCGCAAGACGGGTCGCTATGCGGAAAGCACTGTCCATCTCATGCGTCACAATGACCGAGGTGGCGTGTGTTCTTTCTGTTAGACCAATTATAAGTTCATCGATTACGGAGCTGATTACCGGATCAAGGCCCGCGGATGGCTCGTCGAAGAGGATCAGTTCCGGTTGCAGCATCAGAGCGCGAGCCAAGCTAACCCTTTTTTTCATGCCGCCACTAAGTTCTGAAGGCATTTTGTCTTCGGTGCCTTCCATCCCTACCGCCTCCAGGTTTTTGGATATCAGATGCTCGATCTCGGTTCTGTTTTTTCTTCCCAGCTCTTCAACAGGAAGCGCCAGGTTTTCCCTCACAGTCATTGAACTGATAAGCGCAGAATTCTGGTACACCATACCAATGCGGGTGCGCAAGAGGTTCAGTTTACTGCGGCTTAGTTTGTGCATCTGAAGGTGCTTGTAACGAACCTTGCCCGAAGTCGGTTTCAGAATACCAAGAATGAGCCTGAGCATCGTGCTTTTACCGCCACCGCTCTGGCCTAGAATGACTAAACGATCCTTATGGAAAATGCGCAGGTTAATCCCGTCGAGCACTGCTTTTTCGCCGAATTTTAGCACGACATTCTCCAGTTGGATCAAGGGCGTTTCGCTCATGGCGACATATTCGTCACTATCAAATTAAACAACGTGTCAAATCCGATCACGGTGGTGATGGAAATTACCACGCTGTCAGTAGTAGCGCGGCCCACTCCATCGGCTCCTCCCGTAACAGTTAAACCCTGATAACAAGCGATGAGACCTATAAGCAGGCCGAAAAACATAGCTTTGAACAATCCAATAACAATATCTTTGACGATTAAGCTTGCGAGAACTGCATCAAAATACGCGGCCGGCACCAAGCTAAACGAGATCCACGAGATCAGGGCCGACCCAATCAATGCCGAAATACATGAAATTACGGATAGGCAAGGCATCAAAAAAGAAATCGCAACTAACCGCGGCGCAACGAGGAATCGTAACGGGCCGATTCCCATCGACTCTATTGCTTCAATTTCTTCTGACACTTGCATCGTGCCCAGTTCAGCCGTGTAGGCAGCCCCAATCCGTGCCGCGAGAACAATTCCGGTTAACAGCGGTCCAAGTTCCCGGGTAAACGCGATAGAAATCAGGGTTGGAACCAGGCGCTCTGTGCCAAATTTTTCCAGCTGATATCCCGTAAGAAGCGCCATGGTCAATCCAAGAAAGAAGGACACCATTGATACTAATGGGACAGAGTCGACACCGGTGCGATCGGCCTGAGCGAACAGCATCGATAACCGAAACGGCATTCGGCCCCGTCGAAGATTATCTCCCAATTCCTCTGCTGTATTGAACATCAGCCAGAAGATGCTGCCTACGTGTGCCAGTGCTTGCTGGGTAAGATAACCGATCCTAAAGAGCAACGCGTACTATTTGTATCTGCCTGAATCGGCAAGCAAGAGAAAATAGAGCTTTTTCGTCGCGCAGCGGAACGCGCCTGAATGGCAAGGCTCTGATCCGCTGGAGGACTCTGGCAAATATTGAAGTCTTGCATCACGGTCAACGAAGCGGTAACCAGGCTTTTCGGACTTAAGTAGCCAACTCTTCTCTGGCAAGAAACAGACCGCTTCTGCAAAGATTGGCATACAAGCCGTCCAGATCTAATAACTCATCATGGGTGCCGCGTTCCACGATTTGTCCGCCATCCAGAACCAGGATCTGGTCTGCGTGCCTGATAGTGGATAGACGATGGGCAATTACGAAGCTAGTACGTCCAACTAGAAGCCGATCAAATGCTTCTTGGATTAGACGTTCCGTTTCCGTATCGACACTGGCAGTAGCCTCATCCAGGATCAAAAGGGGCGGATTCTTCAGTAGCGCTCGCGCAATCGAAATGCGTTGCCTCTCCCCTACACTGAGCCGAACGCCCCGTTCTCCGACTTCCGTTTCCAACTTCGCGGATAATTTGGTGACAAATTCGTAAGCGTTGGCAGCGCTGAGAGCCTGATAAAGCTCTTCTTCCGTGGCTTCCTTATTCCCGAGCAGGAGGTTTTCT
>JAFAXJ010000486.1 GCA_019241095.1 Verrucomicrobiota bacterium
TCTCTGGCAGAGTTCGTTTAGTTTTCCGTTGGGTCATGGTTCGTTTCTTAGGTTGTGGTTTGGTCACTCCAACCTCTTACCATGACCTCCTTTTTTGCTGAACCTTCTACACACTACCTTTGCCTAAGACCACGATGGCAAGTTTGCGGCCGGTAAGGTTTTGCTGGTAACGGAAATTTTGTCGGTCGTCACCAAGACGTCGAACCCTGCGGCCTCGGCCGCGTCCAACAGTTCGCTGTTTCCCAATTGCTCCCATCCACGCGCACGGGCCTCCGTAACGGTGTGATAAGCGATGAGGTAGCGGGCCAGGGTGCGCGGGGTGCCGTTGTCGAACAGAAGCAGCATCAGGGCCGAGGCGCAGGCACTTCGGCGCTGGCGGCCACAAATTGCAGCACGGCTTCAACCTGTTCCCGCGCCACGCCGAATTCTTCGATCAACTCGTCGATGCTCATGTCCTGAAGGTTCTCGAATACCGTGGAAATAGGGATGCGAGTTCCCCGGAATACCCACGCGCCGCTGCGCTTGAGGTCTTTCCGAACCACGTGGCAACCATGTTAATAGCGATTGTGTATCTAGTTGTCAATCAAGGGACCTCGCCGGTCGCGCATTTCAGAGCCCAGAAGCCAGACGACCACATAATCAGCAAATACAAAGGCCCTTTTTGCTACTTCATGGAAAGCGATGAAAGAATTTGGATCCCGATGAAGTTGTGCATTGGGCTCTCAAAGCCCTGTCAATAGGAAACAAATTTTGATCGAGTAACTATAACAACCCAGCACGCGCCAAAGTTCTCCCGCTGTTCCGTAGAATAGAGCCCTGAGATGCAGATTGAGCGCTGGGATGAGGCGATCCACCTTGTGCATTCTTAAGAGTTAGGCTTTGCAAATGATTGCGCAAAAGCAGCGGCAGAAGCATCCTTCTAAATGCGGCACCTGAACGAATACTTCCCTTTTATCCTGACCACGCTTGTCACGGTCTCAACGATCATTTATACGTTCTACTCTATTCTCTTGTGGAGAACGGCCCGAGCCGCAGCTGAAATTTCACGCCACGCTGCTTTGAGTAATCTTTGGGCTGAACTCAATCGATTTGTAGAAATTCATCGGGCTAGAAACGCTGCCGAAACGGGTTTTTTAGAAGGGCTCTCTTCCTTAATTCTTGAATACATGGTCTCGAACTTGCTAACGAGAACCCAGGCTGCAAAAGACAAAACCTTTGACGAAACTCGCATCAGGATAGCCGCCCTCATCGAAAACCATACGGACGACGCCAAAAAATTTCCCTGGGTAATGCGGCTTGTCGATCCTGAACTTTGAGAGATGCCCGGCAGCCGCTCGTTAACGATTGAGATCGAGGAGACTCGGCTACCCCAAACCGAGCGCGTTCAGCCGGGTGCAGATGAGCGCCTGTACATTCTTTCGCCTGGCGGTTTCGCCGATGTGCCACTGCAGCAAAATGGCCCGCGATTTTCTTCAGCGGCCTATCGCTGTAAACCCGTCTTAATCTCAGCGTCTGGCCCTACGTTTCTCACCTAACCCTGCTGCCAACACACACGCGTTTCAGCAGCCCGCATGCGTTAAGAAGACGAATTACCTGATGTGCGCCGAATCCTTGTTTCGCAATTTACGATTAGCCGGCCGCTCCACCGAGGAGCGTGCAATTAATGGACAGGGTAATGCAACGGGACGAATCGGGGACTCATCTGAATCCTGAGCCGTGTTAGTCAGGCGTTCAACGGCCCATGAACCCATTTCGAAGTAAGGAATACTGATTGTTGTTAGTCGGGGCCGCGAATGGGCTGCCAGCAGCTCTTGATTGTCAAAGCCAATTACCGACATATCGCCAGGGATCTTTAAACCTTGCTCCTTTAATGCATCGTAGGCACCCATCGCTATGCGATCGCTCGCACAGAAAATCGCCGTTGGGATCTGCTTTAGTTTAAGCAATGCCATCGTCTGTTCGTATCCATCATCCTGCCACCATCCGCCAAGCCTCACCAGTTCTGGGTCAATCGTCAGTCTATACTCTCTGAGCGCATCCCGGTATCCTCGAAAACGACCCTCAGCCGCGGGATATTTCTGGTTGGCGTTGATCATGGCTATCCGACGATGCCCTTTTTCTAAAAGCAGTTTAGTTGCCGAGTAACCTCCGCTCACTTCATCCGGAACGACGCTTCGCACTGAACGATCTGGAGAAAAGCAATCGACTAGCACCAGCGGAAGGCGAAAAGCATCTTTTGGCACCTGCACGGCCCGATGGTACATGGTGGCGAAGATAATTCCTTCGACGCCGCGTTCGATTGCCATCTCTACAGCAGCTTGTTCAACTGCCGCGTTTCCTCCGGTATTGAACGTGAGCAGCAACATTTCTTTCCGGAAAGCCGCTTCCTGAGCGCCTTGTATAATCTGGCCTGCAAATGGCGTTGTCGCGATATCATCGCTCAGGAAGCCAAAGACTTTCGAGCGCTGCGTTCTCATATGTCGGGCATGATGGTGGGGCCGGTACTCAAGGGCGTCAGCAGCTCGCAAGACCCGCTGGCGAACGTCCTCTTTAACATGCGGGCTTCGATTAATCACGCGAGAGACTGTCTTGAAAGATACTCCAGCGAGAACTGCGACATCTTTGATAGTTGTCATTGCTAACTGACAAATCACTAAACGAAATTCACTGTTGGCAGGCCTTAATGATCAGCCCAAATTGATGCCATTTTCCATGCCGAAAGGCGGTGCACTCTTGCTGAGCCGACCCTGACCAAAAAGATTAAACCTAAGCTGTCTGAACGCTGCGGATATAGTCGTTGAGTAATACATGCCTTGTTAGTCAGAAAAATTTCTAACACGGAACGATCCAGGAAAACATGGAAACGCACAATTCCGTTTTCAGGTTTCAGTGGTCCAGAAACGACTGCCTTATCTACATCTGGATCGCTGCTCGATCGGCTAGCATCCACGGTAAGCAATTCTTTCGCACTGTTGTAAGTGATTGTGGTGCACTCTGTGTGATCGTGGCTAACGCGGACACAAAGCTCACAAATCGTTGGCTCACTAAAGGAAAGCTCGGATTCCACTTCGAGGCAATCATCTCCAAAGTCCTCAAAGGGATTGCTCGAGAAAGGCGTTAGTATCTGTTCTTTGATGCTTTGGCCTGTTCTGCGCAGATGGCTCAGTTCCTTTGCAGGCCTGATGAGTAGCTCGTCGTTAGAGCCCAGACCGCATTCTTTTGGAATACTTAAAGCCCCGGACCATCCGGCTGAAAGCTGAGATCTAACGGGGCGACCTTCTTTGACCCAATTCCAAACCAAATGACGATCTCGCGCCGGATCGTATAAACACTGTGTGGCATAGACATGGGTGCCAAGGTCGAGCTTGCCTCTCCGCTGTTCGCGAATGCGGTAATCTCGCCACTGGCCGGCGAGCCAGTAGACATGTTTTGCTTCCGGATGGGGACACACAAATAAAGCGCAGCGCCCTCCAGTTCGCAGCAAAACCGGACATTCCCACATATTGCAGTTCTCGCCAACTACACCGCTCAAGATGGGGTGAAGATAGCGCCAATCACGCAAATCCTTTGATTCGTATAGCAGCGCAGTTCCACCTTTATCACGCATACCTGCACCGATAATAAGAAACCATTTTTCTTCTTCGCGCCAAACGTAGGGATCGCGAAAATCAGAGGATGCATGTCCGGTCAGCGACGGGAATCCTGTTAACCGCAGTTCCGAAGGAGGACCAGCGATGATCGGCTTCTCGAGCTTTTTCCACTGTTCAAGATCATCGTCACCTGTCGCCAAGCAAACCGTCTGAGGTTCAAGGCCGGTGTAAAGTGCAGTCGGTACGCCTTGGTCATCCACCACACATCCAGACCAGCATCC
This sequence comes from Verrucomicrobiota bacterium, assembly GCA_019241095.1. Classification (GTDB taxonomy): domain Bacteria; phylum Verrucomicrobiota; class Verrucomicrobiia; order Chthoniobacterales; family JAFAMB01; genus JAFAXJ01. The sequence goes on from JAFAXJ010000486.1 coordinate 3,872, forward strand.
ATCCCGGTCAGGCCCGTCGCGAGATGGGCTAAGAGCAATCTGACAATCCTGCCAATGCACTAAATCAGAACTGAAAGCATGGCCCCAATGAATTGTACCCCAAAAAGCGCCGTTAGGATTGTATTGATAAAATAGATGATATCTGTCCTTCCAAAGAAATGCGCCGTTCGGGTCGTTTATCCAATTCGATGGGGCAGTAAGATGGAAGAGAGGCCTATGTGGGTCACTAACTAACCGCTTGCGCATAAGGCGGAATTCAGTAGCACGCTTTGTTGCAGTTGCCTCCGAGCCCGAACCACTCATAATAGGCCTTTCTCTTACACCGTTCTTCGTACCGCTTGGGCCTGTTCAATATTGCTTTTCGAGTAAGCCCTGGTTCGCTCAATTTTCTGGGCTAAATGTTCTTCTCGCAAAGATTTATAGTTGATGAAGCGCTCCCGAGCCGTTTTCAATGCGATTTGTTGCTCGTTTAACCGAGCGCCTTCCTTGACAATGCGCTCTTCGTTAACTGGATGTTTGAATTCAAATATAGGCAGCCTGTCAGCAACAGATAGGATTGTATTTTTTGGCGAAGGCAAACTCTGATACCAATAGGCCGTTGAACTCCAGTCATCGGACAAATGATTACCGTGTCCGTGCTCCAGGGTGACAGCAATCCTCTTTCTAAAATGGATTGGATCGGCAAGGTGAAAACGATAGCTTACCTGGTAACCCGGAATGATGCTTTCGTGCAGCGACGAACCGTTCATGAGGAAGGCATTGTTCTGCATGCCCCAGGCATGATTAAAATAGTCTTCACTCCCGGTCCCGTGCAGGCTAGGCGGCCAGTTATCATCATCAATAAAAATCATTTCGTCGCCTTCGCCCCACCAACTCCCTTGGAAATGCGTCACAGACAAATTGCATCCGACATAGTGTCCTTGGCCCTCGGTCTCTAGAACTACATAATTCCCATCGGCATCCAGGTGAGCAATGTTCACTTCCGGACTATTTACTTGCAATCCGGGCGCCCAGCCGTTGCACGGGTTTTCTCGACGCCAATGCGCATGAAAGTAAGCTACAGATTCTGGCAAAGATTCTCGATACAGCTCGTAATCGATGTAGAAATATTGACCGTAGGGAACATCAT
>JAFAXJ010000533.1 GCA_019241095.1 Verrucomicrobiota bacterium
AGCGCACTTTTTGGCGAAAGTATTCTGCCTGTGTCGCCTCGGCACGCGTCGCCATTGAAATAGACTTTTGCTCCTTGGCGATTCGAATGGATGCGCGAAATGAAGCCTCGATTTCGACCTCGGGAGCGCCGAGACACCCAAGAAACACACCCTGCAATCGGTGGACTTCAGAAAGGCACCAGCGCTCCTCGGTTGCTTTGATCATTGCTTGCGCCTGTTCAATTGCCTCCAGAGCTTCTGAAGTACGATCCGCAAGATGCAGAGCCTCAGCTTTAATCGCAAGACAATACGGAACGCAAAGGATCGATCCGGTCATCCGGTATTCTCGAATTCCTTCCTCAATCCGCGAGATGCCTTCAGCAGTGTTCCCGGAAGCGGCGCGTGCCCAACCGTGCAAAATCGCTCCCGCAGCTAACCAGGCTTCGAAATGCTGACGCGTTGCTACTTCGATTAACTCCATAGCAAAACGTTCCGTTCTCGCGGGATTGTGCTCTAACTTGGCGAGAATCGCTGCATAAAGCAGAGCCACAGCCAATCCGTGCATATCATTTTGCCTTCTCGCTGTCGCGATCGCTTCAGCGATGTTCGTATGGCAAAAATCGACCTCTCCAAGATACCAGCCACAGAAAGCCTCAAAGACCATACAAGAAAGCGCGGGCGCGTTGACCTCTTCGATGGGAGACTCTTCGACTCCGGAGCGCCAGATCTCAACTCCACGCCGGGCGTAGCCACGCGCCAGTTCGAAATCGCCTAAAAACGTGAGCGTGAATGCAAATGCCCGACAAGCTCCCATCACCAGCGCCGGGTGGTTCACTTCCTGCGCCAGTAAGTAAACTCGCTCAGCAAGTTGCAGGGCTGCACTCAACTTGTCCGTCATAAACGAATAACGCCATTGTCCTAGTAGCGTCAGATATAGGAGAGGCGGACGATCGAGAGAACGACACAACGGCTCTGCACGTTCGTAACAAAGTCGAGCCTCTGGTGCTCCGAGACCTCGTGTGGCTGTTAGCAGCAGCCCAGTCTGCATCAGGACGAAAAGCTGATCCGCAGCCGTCAGACCCTGTCCCTCAATGCCTGTTAGCATCAGTGAACCCCATCGGCCCTCTTCAAAGAAATGAGCTAGAACCGAAAGTAATGCGTCTCTGATTCCAAGCACGTTGGCCGCGAAGGAGACGTTACCTCGCTGGATACGTGGAATGTAAACTTCATTCAGTGCTTGGTGAAACAAGCCGGCTTTGCAACCGCAGATGACTGCTAAAAAAAGTGGCTCCATCTCCTTTAAAGTGTCTGGCATGCTGGGCGCAAGCACCCGGTAATAGGCATAGAGCCGTCTATTGCATTCCTGCCAAGCGTCGACTCGTTGGTCACGCAACTGCCGTCCAAAGTATTCCCGAATGAGAGGATGCGTATCGAGATAGCCAGAGGTTTGCTGATCCGCCAAAGCTAGCAGGTTTGCTCTCCTTAGTTTGGCGAGAATTGTCCGCCACTCGGTGGGGCTCAAATCCGTTAGCCACTCCGTCAAGCCGGGAATCGCAGGCGGTTTGAGCAGCGCTTTCAGCACCTTCTCGTCGACGGGTCGGTTAAAAAGACCTACTATGCGCAGAACCGATAGCTCGGGACCCTCGCCGAACCAGCTCTGGTAGGAATGTATTACCTTCCAGGCGTGGGCTCCTTGTCGTACGTCGTGAATGAGACGTGCTGACACTTCTTTGCTATAGCGAACCTCGCCTTGATAGACATCGGTCAGGTAGCCGCCTAAAAGCGTAAGAGCAAGGCAATGGCCTCGGAACTCATTGCTTGCATTTCGCAATTCCGCTTCGTTTCCTCTAACGCCCAGCGCCCTGAGCAGTTTCGCACCGGCATCACTAGATAGATGCTCTAAATCATGTCGCAAGGCAGAGGTACGCTCATGACTCGAGATATCGGCGACGGGTAGCCGGGTCGTGATCACACAGAGCCCCTTATTGAAAGCAGCGAGTTCGCGCAGAAGCGCCTGGAGCGAAATAGCCCGTAGCCTTCCTTCTTGGGGGCCGGGTGGATTCTGGAGCGGCTCCAGCCCGTCAAGAACCAGCAAGGTTCGACGATGCGCGATGAGCTTCGCTAATCTCTCACCTTTTTCCCATTCTGTACCTTTCCTAGGATTCGGATCACCAAACCACGCTAGTGCGGCCTCAAAAAAATCATCCGCAGACGACGCATCTCCGCTGGTGCCCTGCGTGTAGAATGACCAACCAAAAACGAATTCGGCAGAACGATATTGTTGAGTAGCCATCCGCCCGAGCCAATGGTTAACGAGCGCGGTTTTCCCAACACCAGCCCAGGCCACGATGGTAAACACATTTACCTGCCTGCTTGTCCAGGCATCATCCAGTACGGCGATTTCTTCCTCTCGGCCGAAGATATCACTTCCTGTGATCGGCAGCCTGGCTATTGAGACCTTCTTCGGGCCGCACCTGGCTCGAGGCCGACGCGTTTTGAACTGGAAATCGGCCGGATGAATTTTTCGCTCGCCCTGATGAGTGATCGGACCTCTCGCGGCGAGAGCGATTGTTATAGTCGATATTACTTTCAGAAGCTCCGCGGCGCTCTGAAAACGGCGTGCCGGCTCCTTCTCAAGCAGCACTTCAAGGACATCGATGACAGAGTCTGGAAATCCCTTGAGTTGCTGCAGGGGTAGGCGCGCTTTCTGATGCTGACGCATGACCTCGGCGGCTGAGCCGGTAAACGGCGGCCGCCCTGTCAGCATCATCCAGAGTGTCACGCCGAGGGAGTACAGGTCCGAACGCACGTCTGCAACGGATCCGATAAACTGCTCTGGGCTTGCGTAGACCGGCGTGCCCACGAAACCGCCGTAAGTGAGATTTGTCTCATCAGCGGAAACGGCCGCCTTGGCCAAGCCAAAATCGATGACCTTTACCACGAGTTCTGGCCCGTATGTAAGCATCAGATTGGCCGGTTTGAGATCACGATGAATTATGTGTTGCTCCTCAGCAGCCATCAGGGCTTGGGTGACTTGATTGACGATTCCCAGCGCGTCGGGCACAGCCAACGGTCCGGCACGGCGCAGACGGGCATCCAAATTTTCACCGTCCACCCATTCCATGGCGTAAAAGCATTGCCCATCACTTTTGCGGACGCCGTAATAGAAAATTGAGGCTACGTTGGGGTGGCGAAGGCTGGCATTGATGCGCGCCTCCCGCAGAAACCGTTCCCGCATGTTCGGGTAAGCCGCGATTTGAGCGTCGATCAGCTTTAGTGCCACGGGATGATGCAGAACCGTGTCAAGCCCCTTATAAGTTACACCCATAGAGCCACGACCTAGCTCAACCGGGGTACCGTCTTCATTCCGCGCAAGTTCATAATGATCGAAGCGACCGCGGTTCAAGTCATCTTCTGCAGTCTGTTCAGGCTGCATTGCCTGTCGCAACAGATAAACAGGGCAGCCGGCTTCGTAGTCCTTCGCGGCGTGGAAGGCCCCACAGGCTGGGCAAATATTTGGCTGTTTGCGACCCGCATTTTCAAGCGGTACTTGAGATTCCATGGAACGCGTCCAAACCGGTTCGCCTTATAATCTATGTCCCAATTCGTCCTTCTGCGTGCAACAACGCCTCGCAAAGCCCGTGCAGTTCGGCATCGACCTCTGCGGGGTCAAACAGGGTGTGCTCGATCTCCTCCCGCACGAGCTGTTTGTGTCGCTGCCGCAGCCGGTGGATGATCGTAGTGACGGCGGCCTCGCTGATTCCAAGACTGCGCGCAGCCTCATTGTAAGTAATCTGCTCACGAGTGCCGATGTCACTACCCAAAAAACCTTTTAAGGTTTGAAAAATTTCCGCTTTTCCTATCGCGGCTTGTTCCCGCCGAAGGCGCTCCGTTGCTCGTTGCAAAAGCAGCAGCGCCCATTGCGCGTCATAAAGCATTTCCGGTGTAACCCGGTCTTCGGGTTCTAAACCAAGACGGGCCTCAGCATCCTGACAATCTAACCGAATCATCTGGGCGCGCCCGCCGCGTTTTTCTGCGTGAGCGTGACGATGTTCGGCTGCCATGAAGTTTTGGAAAGAGGCGAGCAGGAACGAGCGAAACTTTCCTTTAGACCGATCTACGGTTGCTAGCCCGCGACCGCTGATAAGGTGTTCAAAGAAACCCTGGACCAAGTCTTCGGAGTCATCAGGTGAATAACCACGCCGTCGAGCAAAGCTGTAGAGCGGCCGCCAATAGCGACCGCAGAGCGCAGCCAAGGCTTGCGACGCCCCTGGGGCTTGGCTCTGCACGGCTTGCAAGACCATAGTCCAACTCGTTTTCTCAAGCTTGCCGTAATCGGGCGCGCCCGAACTATCGTCCTGACTCATGGCAAAACGCAGATCTTTGTATCTCCTTGCACAACATCGCCGAGCCAAAAAAAAAAGCAAAACACCGAGAGAATCTGAAAGGTTGTCACACGGATCGGTTTGTAGTCAGTGAGCCGGCATTCGCCCGCAAAGCCGATGCGCCCAAGCGACCGCGAGCCGGCAGGTGATTCACAAAAAGAAGTAAACCGAGAAAACAAACTCGACTCGATACTGCGGCTGATTGTGTCCGCGGCCGGTCAGTCCACAACAAACACCAAACGGTTTCCATCAAAACTAACATGAAGACTGGAACAACAATTCTCGATGTATTTGTCCACATGAGAACGACTACACTTGCCGCGACAGCTGCTTTCGCGTTGCTATCTACGCCGGCGCATGCATTCGACAACGATCACGATGGAGACGACTTCAATCGATCTTATCCGCTCGGCCGATCTAACCAATTTCCTAATCGTTGCGCCCAATGCGCATGGCAGGGTCAAGATTGAATCCCTTGGTCTTGTGAGAGCCAGAAATAAACAATCAACATTTATACAGGGACGGAGTTCTATATGTCTTTCGATTTACAAGCTGAGGGATTGAATGGGGTTAACTTTCCTACCGCTATCGTCGCGGGTGGAGGTTGGAATCCTCTCTCAGATTTTGTCCTCAACGTGTCCGGAACTGCACTGGACGTGGCAACCACGGCCAACGTTGATGCGGTACTTGGTCAGGGAAACATTGCGGGATGCGGTGTTATGGGGCTTGGCGGCTCTGGAGAAGGGTCCGGTATTGTTGGGGTCGCTGGTACTAGCGTGGCGAGCCCACCTACGCCGATGCCTCTGCACCAGGGTAAGAACGTTGGGGTGTTCGGAACCGGCACAGGTAGCGGTGCTGCCGGCGTGCTCGGAGAAAGCGACGGCGGCCCCGGTGTCCTTGGAGAGAGCCAGACAGGTCCCGGCATATCCGGGCAATCTCAATCAGGAGTGGGGGTCTCTGGACAAGGCAGTTCGGGAAGCCCAGGTATCATCGGCCACGCGGGCGCCGGCACGGCTGACGGGGTGCAAGGTTTTGGAACCGGCAACTTCTCCGGCGTTGCTGGCTTCGGCGGCAGTAATAACGGTACTGGCGTATTCGGGCTCGGTGGAGGTTCAACGGGGCCTGGGGTTCGAGGGATCGGATCTGGCGGCGCCAACACGGCCTCTGACACTCCGGTTGGGGTCTTTGGACAGGGTGCGAACGGTTTTGAAGGCGTAGTAGGGTTTGACAGCGGAGGGAGGTCAGCCGGCGTACGAGGCACATCCAACGAGGTGAACGGTGTTGGCGTTCGTGGAGAGGGCAATAACGGGCCGTTTGCTATAGGGGTTATTGGCGTGTCGAATCAAGGCTCGGCCGGTCTTTTCTTTGGCGCGGTCACGGTACATGGAAATTTCAGTGTGGTTGGGGGCGCCAAATCGGCGGTGGTTGCATTTCCAGATGGATCGCACCGGAGGCTCTATTGCGTTGAGAGCCCGGAATGCTGGTTTGAGGATTTTGGTGGCGGCCAGCTCGTAAAAGGGCAGGCCGAGGTCCAGCTTGATCCCGGTTTCAGTTCTGTTGTGAATGGGGACGCTTACCACGTTTTCATTACTGAGTACGAGAACAACAATGCCCTCTATGTCACGAAACGAACCTCCACGGGCTTCGTGGTGCGGGCCAAGTCACCAGCGGCGGCGGGCACGTTCAGCTATCGGATCGTGGCAAAGCGGAAGGACATCACCGCCCCGCGTTTCGAGAAGGTGACATTGCCGCCAGATAATTTTCTCGAAACAGCGTCTCGCTGATGGGAGGAGATCCCAAATTGGGAGCCAAACTGGAGCTCGTTGGTTTACCTGAGCAACAGTCTGCTCCAAGCAGCCTCATCGCATTCTCACCTCCTGGCTTTATCAATATAACCTCAGCGATATCACCAATCGAGTCACTTATTCTATAGGGGTCAAGCCTTCCTGCGGCCGGGAGAATCGTGGGGGTGACGTTAGGTTAAAATGAAAGAGCCTTAGTATAAACAACATCGGGAATTTTAGCATCATTCGAACAAACTTGAGGGCACGACAGGCACTTCCGTTACCACGGCTTTTCAATCTACTCTTCGAGGACCACAAATGAATGCAATGGCTTTGGTTAAAAGCGGCTACGACGCACTTGCTCGCGGCGACCTTCAAGGTGTATTCGCGGTTTTCGCTGAAGATATTTTCTGGCACGTTCCGGGGCGAGGGCCACTCTCACGCGACTACTCCGGGCACGCTGAGGTGCTGGGGTTTTTCCAGCACTTCATGGAATTATCCAACGGCACGTTCCGCATTCAGATTGATGACATTTTGGCGAAGGATGATCGAGTGATCGTGCTCTGCACCGAGAGTGCGCAGCGTAGCGATCGAAGCTGGTCCTCACCGCAGGTCCACGTTTGGACCGTTAAGGATGGACGAGCCACAGTCTTCTGGCAGTACCAGGGCGATCAGCAGACCGAAGATGAGTTTTGGTCGACGTCGTCTCCTAAGAAACTATCGAGGTGACGGTATGGGAGTGATTTCGAAACCGAGATCACGCGCTTTGCGTTGGAGGTTGCGGAGCATGCGTTCTTTGAAAAGCTTTTCGTAGGCGTGTTGACCGGCTTCGACATAAGCTGTGCCGAATTTGAGCATGCGATAAAGCAGCCGTGCAAGCTTATGAGCTCCGGCGTTGATGGCCGTTGGAGCTCCGAGTCGTGATTTGATTCGCCGGATGAAAGCACCGAGAGCACTCTTACTCTGCATGGCGCTTTGAGCTGCCAGACGCAAGGCAGCAGCGGCGCGGTTGGCGTTTTTGCGTGGTTTGCTGGGCAGAGGTCTGCCTCCACTAATGCGGTTGTCAGGAGCCACCCCCAACCAGCGGCAAAAATGCTTCTCAGTGGGCCAGCGAGTCATATCTCGACCGATCTCCGAAAGGATTCTTTCGACGGCTAGCAGATCCAAGCCCGGCAGCGCCGTCAAATCGGCTCCGGTCAGCTCTTGGAGACGATGGCGTCGATGGGCATCCCGGCGTTTCTCCGCTGAGCGCAGTCGGCTTAAATCCGGTGCCGGCAAGCTTATCTTGGCTTCAAAACCCTGAAAAGTTTCTTCAATCCGTTGGTCGCATTCGAGCATCTTGAGTTGCAAGCTGTCGTAAAGTTCCAGAGCCGTTTGCAGTGCGAAGAGATGTTCCGGGCAATAGTCTCCCTCTAAGGCTTTGGCCAGAACTTCGCTGCTACTCTTAATCTGGGGATGCCTCAGTTGGGCCAGCTTCACACAATTGCGTTCTCCCGCCAGAATTGCGCGCAGGATGCTCATTCCTGTTAGTCCAGTGATGTCACTGATGACTCGGTGGATCTGTACGTTCATCTCCGTCAGTGCCTTCTGCATTCGCTGCACCAGGCTGTTAGAGTCTTTGGTTAAGGTGTCGCGCAAGCGCAGGTAACTGCGTGCTACACACATTGCCGCTTCGGGTCGAAACGAGCCCCGCAGCAGGCCGAAAGTGTGCAGTTGCTGCAACCACTGGCAATCGAGCACGTCGGTTTTGCGTCCAGGCACATTTTTGACATGGCTGGCATTAACCAGACGCACCTCAAAGCCGTGGCGTTCCAGCACTTGGAAAAGCGCGATCCAGTAAACGCCCGTCGACTCCATGACAATCGTCTCAATTTGGCAGCTTTTGAGCCAATGGCATAAGAGCACCAGATCGCTGGTAAACACGCCAAAACGCCGCACTGGCTGCGGGTCGCGATCCTCAGGCACAGCTACCCAATGCGCATCAGCTCCCACGTCAATGCCAGCGGCGTTGAGATGAACTTTTTGCAGTAAAGCCCGCTCTCTGCTGCGCTGGCTTTTGGCTTTCTTTGATGAATTTTTCGCCATACTTTCTTTTTTGACTTGAAGTTAAAGCGATTCGAGATCGGCCTGAGTGGGTCAATTCTTGAAACTCTCCTAAACAGGATCATTGGGCCGGACCCATCAGGGCCCGGCCCAATGTCGCTAATGCAATAACCGAAACACTCAGAACCAAGCTAACTATCGGGCATAAGCACCAATGGTGCGTCGGTTATAACTGCCGAGCCCCAATCACGCTCAAGAATGCCACCAAGCGCGTCCAAGCAGCCAGAGTTTCTTACCGTAGTAAAATTGCGCCGCAATTTGGGGAGCT
>JAFAXJ010000688.1 GCA_019241095.1 Verrucomicrobiota bacterium
AATGATTTATCGGACACATCGAACAGGAAAGATTTCACGAGTTTTATACCGCACGGGCTCCTTCTGTTTTGATCTGCTAGGTTATACACCTAAAAGAGAAAGAACCATTGAAGGCAACTGACATTCCCGATATTTTCGGTTCAAAAGGGCTCAACAATCATGGGAATAACTGTCGAACAATCGCAGACCAGAGGAGCGGAAATCCTGCTGGAGATTTTACGATCAGAGCGCACCAGATTCATTTTTGGAAATTCTGGCACGACTGAACTTCCGTTGATTGACACTTTAGTAGTCAACCCGGATTTTCATTACGTTTGGGGGCTGCAGGAAGCGACCGCGGTCGGTATGGCCGACGGGTATGCTCAAGCTTCGGGAAAGCCTGCTTTTGTTAACCTTCATACTTCAGGTGGTTTAGGCCATGGCATGGGCGCCATCATGAATGCGAAGATCGCGCGGGTGCCAATGGTCATTACTGCAGGGCAACAGGATCTCAGGCACATTCTTGCCGATCCGTTGCTTGGCGCCAATCTGGTAGGAATGGCAGGCCCTGTAGCTAAATGGTGTTTCGAGCCGACTTCGTTGGATGACTTGCCCCTGATTCTTCGCCGTGCCTTTCACAGCTCCATGTCCCCACCACGCGGGCCGGTATTCCTTTCCTTACCGATGAACGTTCTTGACGAGATCGGTTCGCCTCGATTGTTCCCGCCGAGCCGCATCGAACTTGCAAATGTCGGAATTGGCATCGAGGACCTTGCTTCTGGACTTCTGCAGTTTAGCCCAGGCCGAACCGTTATCGTGGCGGGCAACGATATTGCTGAACCGGGTTTGGGGAAAGCGATTGCGCGAGTCGCTCAACTGATTGGCGCGCCTGTTTACGGTTCTTCCTGGCCATCGGTTAACAACTATTCTTCGATTGATCCTTTCTGGAGAGGTTCACTCCCGACTAATGCCAAAGGTATTTCGGAGATCCTGGGCCGTTATGATTGCTTGCTCGGCTTGGGCGGGAAAAGCCTGGTCTCGATTGTCTACACAATGCGTGATCCGATTCCTGAGTCGATTGAATTCTACCACATCTCCGAAGACGCGAATGATTTAGGTTATAACGATGCTCCAAAGTTAGGAATTTTCGGCAATGTTCGAGCGACTCTGGAAGCGTTGGCACGAAAACTGGAGTTGAAAGTACCGCCTGCTACCGTGAAAGAAAACATCCAGTTTGCTCAGCAGCAGAAAGAGGTTCTGTGGCGTGGACTAATGGAGCATGCTGAAGCAGCAATTCGTGAAGATGGAAGGATCAACCCAATCGTGGCAAGCAGGGAAATTTTGCGACCCCTGCCCGACGGCTTTTTGTTGGTTGATGAAGCTCCATGCTCAAATCTTTTTACGCAGTCAATGCATCGGTCAACCGGCGGCCGCCAATACTTTCACAACCGGGGCGGAGCTTTAGGTTGGGGAATGCCGGCATCCATCGGCGTTTCGTTAGCTCGCGACCATACGCCAGTGCTGTGCATGGTGGGGGACGGTTCAGCAATGTTCTCGCCTCAGGCGCTCTGGAGTGCCGCTCACGAAGAAGTGCCGGTAGTTTTTGTTGTGCTAAACAACTTGGAATACGGAATTCTGAAAGACTTCATGCTGAACCAACCGCTGTACAACGCCAGGCAGCACGGTTTTCTGGCGATGGATCTCTGTCACCCAAAAGTTGATTTCCAATCCTTAGCGAAATCGATGGGCGTAGAGGCGTCTTTCGTTAGCTCTCACCGCGAGATTAGCGGTGCCATTGAGGACGCATTGAGCAGCGGAAAACCGCGCCTGATCGAGATTCCAGTAGTCGGCGTCGCAGGAAGATGATCCACCGTAAGATGGCATAGTGCTGAAATTGACGCTTTGGTGATTGTGGAACCTTTATTTCACCTTTTTGGGGCAGGCTGCTTTCCACATCATTGTCAGCTTATAAGCCCCTCGTAACCAGGGGTAAATTGGCAATGAAGTGTCTTTCCCCAAACTGGGGCATGCGCGCCTCAATCGTTTTCATTTCTGTGGGTTTGGTTCTTGGTGCCGCAGCTCGAGCCGACGATCAGAAGCCGATGTTCAACCAGTTTGCGGCCATCGAGCAGCAGATTG
>JAFAXJ010000061.1 GCA_019241095.1 Verrucomicrobiota bacterium
ACTTAGGCCATCTCTACCGGGAAGCATAATGTCGAGGATGACGGCGTCAAAGCTTGTATTCTGGATTAACTCGAGCGCCGTCGACCCATCAAAAACGGTATCGACCTGAAACCCTTCTCCTATCAATGCAGTGCGGATAAGACGGGCCAGTTTCTTTTCATCTTCTACGATTGCAATTCTCATAACAGATCCCAATCAGCCGATATGCGGATTGTTTCTGCCGGATGCTGTTTTTTCTGTTTTGATTCTGGCACGACCAGGCTTTGCAGCATTCAGCTCCGAAGCGTTATATGCGAGTGTGTGTGGAGCTAGAGCAGGCTAGTCGTTATCCTTCGTCTTGTCCTCGCGCTCGATGACTTTTCCATCCGGCGAGAATACAATCTCCTCACGTTTAGCGTTTCCTGAAACGAGCGCCTCGAACGTGACCTTGCCGCCCTCACTGACCTTTTCGAACTTCTCAACTTTGCCGCCTTTGCTGTTTTCTGTAATAGCCTTTTGGACAGCTTCCGGCGCGCTGGAGAGCTTAATCGCTTCCTCGTTGCTAACCAGCTTGCCGTTGCCGTCCACGCTGATTTCGCGCACGTTGCCATTCACGTTGATCTTGGCCCCATAGATGGTATTACCATCCTGTTCTTCTTTTGAGAGGCCGGTGATCTTCGCGCCGGGCGCCTGTTCCTTGATGGCTTTGGCCGTAGCCGCTGGGATAGATTCCATCGTCGTTGCCTGTTCCTTGTCTTCAGCATTCGCGATGAACGATGTGCTGAGAACGGCAATGCTCAGGAGGGCTATGACGCATTCTATAGTTGTGTGTTTTTTCATATTGCTGCTTAGGTGTTTGATTTGGGTTCTTGTTGATTTCCTTTCAACACCTCGATTGAAAGTAAGTAAAACTAGAGTGGCTAAAATACGGAGTATGATGGCGGATACGCTCGCCCAGGCCGTAATTGAGGTCTATCGCTGGCACGCAACATAAGGTCAGCTGGTCGATGTACCCATGCCGCGGCCAGATTAACCCCCCACTTGTTAGAGCCGGGCGTGCCGGGGTCGTCCGTAATCATCGGCGGATCGCCTTACCCGGAAAGCTCGATGACGCAAGACAGCGTCCCGGTCGCAAACGCTTAGATTTAGCGAGATCATCGAGATGCCAGTTTTCAATGTGCTTTTGAAGCCGGCTTTTGCGGACAGATCAGGATTAACAGAATGATCAGTACGAGCAGTGCCAGTGACGCATTGTACCGACTAAGGGCTAACCCGCCTTTTGAGATTGGCTTATCTAGAAAATCTCCGACAACAGCGCCGAGTGGGCGAGTGAGAATGAATGCAGCCCAAAATAAAATGACGCGCGAGATATTCGTGAAGTAATACAGAAGAGCGGTTAGCAGGAGTAAGCCAACGAAGACCGCGGCTGCTCCGACGTAACCCATTTCCTGAGTATCTGCAACCCAGTCGCCAAGTGCGGTACCGAGCGTCTGAGAAAACATGATTGTGATCCAATAAAACATTTCGACCTTCGGCGTGCTCACGGTTTCAATGGAGATGCTGCCGGTCGACCAGCGCCAGATTAGAAGCGATGCAATTACACAGATCAGCAATATAGTCGAGCCACCGGTGTAACCGATGCCTAACGATCTCGTGCAATAATCTGCTAGCGTCGTGCCAACCGTTGTCGTCGCGACAATTGTCAACCAGTAAAGGAACGGATGGAACTTCTTCGCCTTAATCTGGGCTAACACCGCGGCGACAAAGATTATGCCAAATATTGCGGTGCCTATAAGATACCCGGTGCCCTTGGCCGCGGCGGTCGTTTCGCCAAGCCACGACATGGTGACGGCGTCGCCACCAGTTTCGCCGAGCGTTGTTGCCAGAATCTTGATGATCCAAAAAAGAAATGTGACCTGCGGTACCTTAGCGACGGGTTCTGCAAGCTGATTTTCAGCAGCAGGTTGTGCAAAACTACGTTGAATATTTAACATGAAACCTTCACTGTTTCGGGTTTGATATTGCGGTCGCTCATGACTCTGATGCTGGATTTCTGCTTTCGCAGGTTAGGAAACCACGCCTAGATGAAGCGGTGATGAACAATTGATGAATTTTTTGTCATTTAGCAAAATCTCGAACCGATCCGACGTACTGCAGCTGACAATCCGAATCGAAACGGCCCAATAACAGTTCGTGTGGGCGCTTCCTATCTCATGGTCACTATATTCCTCCAATGACACAATGGACACTGTGATTGTTTTTGAGCTTTAGATTTGTTTGCTTATCTCCAGGCCGGTATGGGGCGTCACGGCGTTTGGCAACAATGCCGTCAAGATGTCTGTTAATGTGACCTATCCACTGTTCTACCTGATACAGATCATTCGTACTAACTGACAAGTAGAGAGGGGGACTACGCGGCTTCGAAGTGTAAAAAACCTCTCAAGAGTCGCAAGTCTCTGACTGAACGATGCTTCCATTAAGCTCTTTTCCAGCATCGCCAAGCATGTCGTAAGCGATAAAGATTGCAGGGGATGCTGAGACGTCTTGCACCAGGCGCTTAGGCCCAACACGCAAGCGGGTAACGAGCGCGTCAAAAGAAAAACCCGAACTGGTGGGAATTGCTAACTCGCCATCGAGAACAAAGCTCCGCTTATCAAATCTCAGGTTTGCAGAAACGATTTCAGGAAATCGCGAAGTTAGATCTTTGCCGGTGCGTGATTGCAAGTACACGCCCTTTTCGGTTTTGAAGATGATGCAACGAAAACCATCCCATTTCGGCTCATAAATCCATCCTTCGCCCACGGGAAACGTCCTGACCGCTCGTGTACCCATCGGCAGGATGGGTGGGGTAGGGAGCCTGTTCTTGTTCACTTTCTGTTTAGTAAACCCTCGAGAACCCGAGCCTTATAGGCAATGAAAGTTGCACGTTCCATTCTCACTCACACCCTGAAGACTGACCTGAACATTTCAGTCGAGTCACTAGAGCTAAGCAAGCACAGACCAGTAACCGGGTGACTTTGGGATCAAGCAAGCGATGTGCTAGCCGGGTCGGCATCTCTAACCATAATCGTGATACAAACGAACAGGAGGGAGACCATGACAGCTCAAACGACTATGGATGATTTGATGGGCATCATCAGGATTCAGCGGATGGCGTATCCCCCGTCGACGCAGATGGTAGCACCGGTGACAAAATCGGATGCTCGGGACGCCAAAAAAACAGCGGTTCCGGCGCATTCGTCGGCACTACCAAAACGGCCGGCTGGCGTCCGTGTAATAATTTCCTGGTACAAGGCTGGGAAATCCGTCTTCACGGGCGCCGTCAGGTCGGTTTCAATCCATCCAGGTGCGATTGCGTTCACCTGAATATTGAAGGCTGCCAACTCGATCGCCATCGATTTAGTCAATTGCACTAAAGCTCCCTTCGCAGCGCTGTAAGAAGGAATCCTTCCTGAGCCAAAGAAGGAATACATGCTGGCGAGATTGATGATTTTTCCTCGGCCCTGCTTAATCATCGATTGAGCCGCAAGCTTGGAAAGCAAAAAGCAGGCATTAAGGTTCGTCTCCATGACCTTATCCCACTCTTCTGGGGTCTGGTCTAGGATGCCGGCGCGAACGGCTATAGCCGCATTGTTGACCAAAATGCTGATGGGACCCAAGGTCTCTTCAACCTTTTTCAAGGCAGGCTGCAATTCCCCACGCGCGGAGACATCGACTTTCACAGCTAAGGCAGCAACTCCCAGTGGCTGAAGCTCACGCATAACGCGCTGGTTTTTCTCCTGATTACGTGCCAGAACGGCGATTGCAGCTCCAGCTTGAGCCAGGCCCAGGGCGATGCCGCGGCCAATACCGCCGTTGCCGCCGGTGACAACAGCGACTCGTCCACTCAGGTCAAACAGATTTGGTGTTGGCATTGCTTTTCCTTGGCATTTGCGATGCTGAGGCCTCGAAGATTCTGCAGATTGACTCACAGTCTGCGGCCCTGAAAAATCATTTCAGGTCGAGAAACTTCGGAGCAACGAAGGCCCTAAAACTAGACGAAGGCAACTTCTTTCGGGTGGCCCTAGAAAATACAACTTGTTCTCCAAAGGGAGAAGGCAGTCCTGCTTCGCACGTCTTTCGTTTACTGAAAACTCAGGATCTCAGCACGTACGGATCGATTTCCTGCTGAGCATCGACGCGGCGTTTGACTCATCACGATTAAAGGTCGCTAACAACCCGGAACTCGCCATGAAGCAGGAGAATAGCAACTAACGAACAAGTAGTTTGAGAATGGAAGCCAGCTTGTCGCGCAGTTAATACTTGTTCGAGCGGACAGTCTTGCGGCGATTTGTCAGGCAGCACGCGCGAAATGTGCACCCATGGCGAAAGCGGCCGTCGCTGAAATGTTAACGCCCTGAAAATTTTGCCCGTCGAAGGCGCACCTCGATTGCTCTAGCCTCGCACGTGAATCAATCGCCTGCAAAGCGTACTCTTGTCAGCTGAGACAGACGGAACTATTTACTCTTATCGGAAAGGGAAGGGGGCCATGGATCCGAGTCTGTCTGAGAAGACAATGCCAGAGGATCAGACAACAACAAGTGACCTGAACCGAGCAAATTCCGGAGCTTTGTTTTGGCAAGCGTGCGACTCACCTAAAGGACTTAAGCTCACGTCTGTTCCGGAAGACAGTACAGGCAAACTTTAGCTTAGTGTCACAGAATTCCTGTGCACACGATCATCTCGGGTTTCGCGAGCCTATTGTCTTTTGAAGCAGACACTGGAGAATGCCATCGTTTTTAGGAGTGATGACAACTAGAGGTGAGCAGTTGAACACTAAATCAGCACCGGGATAAAGCAGTGCTAGCTTCGCGAGCCCACCATTTTCTGTTTCGAAAGACAGCATTTCGAACAGTCTACTTCCCCGCGTATCTCGATTTGGTGCAGCAATTCGAAACGTTTGATTGAGATTGTCTATTGTTGTTTGAGACAGAACTGCACCGCTTGTCGCCTGAGACAGACATTTTCCAGAGTTCAACAAACGCTGCTGCTGTTCTCAAGCACATCGTCGTAGGACGAGTTAACTGTGGTGGCACATTTTGATTTCGCGTCTGTCTCAAAATACGGTATCTAAACCGTCCGGCCCTCAACACTGTCTTTCGAGACA
>JAFAXJ010000080.1 GCA_019241095.1 Verrucomicrobiota bacterium
CCCGCAATTTGAAAAATTCCCTAAAAACTCGACCATCTTTTATGAGTGTCTGAGGGACGCCAAACCGGTGCCTTCTCCTGCTAATTACACGGAAATGGAAGACATTTTCATGCGCCACATGCAACAGATCATGAGCAACGCCGTGACTCCCGAGCAGGGCCTGGAACAGGCCCACAAAGAGTTGGCAGCGGCTATGGCCAGGGTGGCCGCATAACCGACCGGCGCAGCCTGAGGCTAATAATGCACGGCCTGAGGTTGGAGAAACCGGATGTTGAAACTGAAGGAGCAACGAAGGGACGCCTTATGGGGTTTTCTGTTCATTTTCCCAACCTATATCGGCTTTTTGGTCTTTATCCTAGGGCCGTTGATAGCTGTAGCTGGGATCAGTTTAACTAAGTTTAACATTTTTGGTGGATCGACTTTTATCGGTGCGGAGAACTACGGCCGACTGTTGTCTGATGACCGCTTAAAGATTGTTTATACCAATACAGTTATCTTCACGGTTTTTGCCGTGTTTTTTAATATCACCGTCGGATTGGGATTGGCGGTCCTTCTCAATAAATCATTGTCCAGCGGACTTCGCACTTTTTTCCGATCGATCTTTTTTTTCCCGGTGCTTATTGCGCACACTTATGTCGCTGTCATTTGGCAATTTCTTTACGCCCGAGACACGGGAGTAATCAATTATTACCTACATATGATGGGTATCGGCGCAATTTCATGGCTGAGTGATCCTGGGTGGGTTCTGGCTTCCGTGATTATTATGGATGTCTGGAAGAATACCGGGTTCGCGATGCTCATTTTTCTTGCTGGATTGCAGAATATTCCAAGCGTGTATTACGAAGCAGCACAGATTGACGGAGCTAGCGCGACTCGTAGGTTTGGTAGTATTACATTACCTTTATTGAGCCCGACTATATTCTTTGTGTTAGTCATTTTTATGATCGGCGCTATTCAGGTCTTTGATACTATTATCGTATTGACGGGAGGTGGTCCTGGGGACGCGAGCCGAAGTGTGGTCATGTATATCTACGAGCAAGCTTTCCAGAACTTTGATCTGGGGTATGCGTCCGCTGTCGCGATGACTCTTTTTGGAATTATTTTGGTTCTAACCTTAGGGCAGTTCTGGTTTAGCAGACGTTGGGTTCATTACGAGTGATCGAGATTTTCCAATGGCCACAATTCTGCAAACCGGTCGACCTTCGACGCAAAAGCACCAGTTAGAGGATAGGGCCAGTGCTGGACAATTTTTAGCTCGGGCCCTGCCTGTAATGGTTCTGTCATTTGGGGCATTTCTGGTTCTGTTGCCGCTATTGTGGATGTTCTCGACCTCTTTGCGGCCAAGTGCCGAGTCCTACATGTTGCCTCCACAATGGCTGCCAACACAATGGCATCTCGAAAATTACGCAGCTGTTTTCCAATCTAATGTCCCGTTTGTAGGCCTTGTTCTTAACAGTTTGAAAATTGCGGTCGCCGTTACACTGGGACAACTGATTTTCTGTTCAATGGCAGGTTTTGCTTTTGCACGGCTAAAGTTTCCAGGAAGAAATTTTTTATTTATCCTTCTGCTCGCGTCTCTCATGGTGCCGACGCAAGTCACCGTAATTCCTATCTTTCTTATTATGAAGACGCTAGGGTTAGTCGACAATCATCTCTCGATCATTTTGCCTGGCCTCGTGAGCGCATTTGGAGTTTTTCTGATGCGACAGTTTTATCTGACATTGCCCCAGGAATTGCTCGATGCAGCAAGAATGGACGGCGCTGGCGTATGGACAATCTATCGAAAGATCGCGGTGCCATTAAGTGGTCCCGCACTTTCGGCTCTCGCAATTATATCTTTCAACGCCACCTGGAACAACTATTTCTATCCTCTGGTTTTTCTAAATAGCTGGGAGAAGATGACCCTGCCGCAAGGAATAGCTTTGTTACAAGGTTATATGCAATCTGGTAATCCGGCCGTGGTGATGGCTGCGGTAACATTAGCCATTCTACCTATCTTGCTTATCTTTATTGTCGCGCAACGATGGATCGTAGACGCTTTCGTTCAATCTGGTCTGAAAGGATAGTACCGATTGTGAATGATCCATGTTTTGTGAAACGAAAAGCTAACAAAAGCTGAATTTTGCGAAACCTAAGATGGACCGCGACGCCATTGCGGAGTTGAGCCGCGGGAGCGGCTAACATTTATGGAACAAACGAATAAAAGTAACTGGCCGGTACTCCGGTATTATGACCAGGAGCATTCTTTAAAAATCGCCCTGCCTATCGGTGGCATTGGCACCGGAACGGTCTCGCTGGGTGGACGAGGAGATTTGCGAGATTGGGAAATAGTGAATCGTCCTGCCAAAGGCTTTGCTCCGACGCATGCTTTTTTCGCTCTTCGCACCGCAACAGAAGGTGGGCAGCCGATCGCTAAAGCTCTGGAAGGTAGGATACCCACCGAGCTGTATGAAGGTTGGAGCGGATCGCCCGTTTTCAATGCGGGAATGCCTCGTTTCCAGCAACACTCTTTCGAAACTACATACCCATTCGGCAGAGTAATTTTGAAAGACTCTGAAATGCCGGTCGATGTGCACGTAGAAGCTTTCAATCCGTTAGTCCCTGGCGATGCCGACGCGAGTGGCATTCCTTTGGCCGTCTTGCGATTTAAACTGGTTAACAATACTACCCAGGAGATTTCGGCATCTGTTTGTGGAGTTCTGCAAAACTTTATTGGTCAGGACGGTTCTTTGGGAAAATCAGTACGAAATCGCAATCGGTTTCGAGCGGATTCCGGGTTACAAGGGATGGTACTGTCTTCTGATGGGGTAAATCCAAAATCGGAGCAGTGGGGCACCTTGGCGTTAACCACGACAGCGAAAGGTCCCGTTTCATTTCGAACCAGTTGGGCGGATCTCAGTTGGGGAAATACGTTGCTTGATTTCTGGGACGATTTCGTCGCTGATGGACGCTTAGACGATCGAGTAGCGCCGAAAAACAACTCTCCGATAGCATCATTGGCAGTTCCGGTCGAAGTCCCGCCGGAAGGTGAAAATAACATCAGTTTTCTACTAACCTGGCATTTTCCAAATCGTCTTTCCTGGCGCGCTCCGGATAGAAATCCTCAAACCTGGAGTGAAGATCTTGAGCTGATCGGAAACTATTACGCGACCAAGTATATGGATGCCTGGGATGTCGCCGAAAAGGCTCTACCGCGGCTGGAACAGCTGGAACTGCTGACAACAAAATTTGTGACCAGTTTATACGCTAGTGATTTACCTGATAAGGTTAAAGAAGCCGCGCTCTTTAATATCAGCACTCTGCGAACGCAAACCTGTTTCAGAACACCTGACGGATATCTGTTTGGCTGGGAAGGTTGTCAGGATCTTTTCGGGTCGTGCTTTGGTTCTTGTACACATGTATGGAACTATGAACAGGCTACTGCTTATCTATTTGGGGATTTAGCTAAAGGCATGCGGGAAGTAGAATTCCTACACGCTACTGATTCGCGCGGCTTGATGAGTTTTCGTGTTAATTTGCCTTTAGTGCATGGAAAAGAATTTGGGGTTGCCGCGGCTGACGG
>JAFAXJ010000084.1 GCA_019241095.1 Verrucomicrobiota bacterium
GCCAGCTGATCGGCGATAAACTGAATGAAATCTTTCCGGGTCACGGGATTGTCCCAGATGCTGTCATTGGCGACTTGCCGATTGGAAAACGTCAGATGGTCGAAGTCGCGCGCGCTTTTACGATCACAAAAGACCCACTGCATCTCGTTATACTAGACGAACCAACCTCGTCTCTTGATAGCCATACGGCCAACCAACTGCTTTCTCATGTACGGAGAGTAGTAGGAGCGGGTGCGAGCTGTATTCTGATCTCGCACCTTCTTGGCGAAATCCTTGCCTATTCCGATCGTATTGTGGTCATGCGCGACGGACTGGTCGTCGCAACCGATCGCGCTGCGGACTTTAATCGTGACAGGTTAGTGACAGCGATGGGCGGCGCCGCCGCCGACAAAATGCGACCGCTTTCACCCTCCAACGCCTTGCGTAAGACAGCTGCGGTCCGCGTGAGGGCACGTCCTGCGGCCCAAAACCCGAGCATCGAATTAATCGCTCACGCGAGTGAGATCGTCGGTCTCGCCGGACTTTCGGGTCACGGTCAAACAGCGCTTTTGCTTTCAATCTTCAATGGCGCGACCCGACGAGTACCGGGGATTAACGTGACCGATCCAGTGGCGCTGATTGCCGGCGATCGGCAGAGTGACGGAATATTCCCGCTCTGGTCGATTGCGGAAAATATCGGCATTCGCTCGATCAGGTCATTGCGGACCGGCTTGCTCATTTCCTCTGAACTCGAGCACAGGCTTGCCGAGAGCTGGAAGAAGCGCATCAAAATCCGCACACCCGACACCCGCAACAACATTCTGTCGCTTTCCGGAGGAAATCAGCAGAAAGCGTTGTTCGCACGCGCGCTTAGCTCGGAGGCAAAAATCGTTTTGATGGATGACCCGATGCGCGGCGTTGACATCAGCACCAAGCTTGAGGTTTACGATCTCATTCGTGCAGAGGCGAATACAGGTAGAACCTTTGTATGGTACACGACCGAGATGGAGGAATTGGCGAATTGCGATCATGTTTATGTATTCCGTAACGGACGCATCGTGGCTGACTTAGAGCGCGGTCAATTGACGGAGGAGAGGGTCATACATTCATCATTCGAGGAAACCGCGTTGTCATGACTTCAGCTCCGGGCAGGAGTGCGATGAGGATGCCGTGGGCTGTCGGCCGGACGTCGCGTCGAATCCTCCGCGGCGCTTTGCCGGGAATTTCACTGGCGCTCGTCATGCTCGGTATCGCCTGGCTCAATCAACGGGCGATCAGCTATTTCGGTCTCAATCTGATGCTCAGCCTGGGGGTACCCGTAGCGTTAGCGACCATCGCCCAGATGTTTGTCATTACCGTCAACGACTTGGATCTCTCGATCGGAAATTTCGTCAGCTTTGTCGGCTGCGTAACTGCGACGTGGCTGCGCGATATTCCTCTCCTGGGAGTCACTGTCCTCCTCGCGGGAATCGCACTCTATGCGCTAATGGGGGCTGTGATCTATCTGCGGAACGTTCCCTCGATCGTGGTGACACTCGGCATGCTGTTTGTCTGGCAGGGTCTCGCCATTCTTCTCCTGCCCAAACCTGGCGGTAAAGCGCCCGACTGGCTGCGTGGGCTGATGACCCTCCATACTCCTTATGTTCCCTTTCCAATCATTGCGGCTATTATCATTGCCGTAGTTGTCCATATCGGGCTGATGCGGACTTCCTATGGCGCGATTTTGCGTGGCTCCGGTGGCAACCCGAACGCTATTGCCCGGGCTGGATGGTCTCTATTGAAAACGAAGATCACCATGTATGCGCTCGCAGGATTCTTTGGGGTACTTTCCGGGTTGGCGCTGATTGGTCTGACTACATCAGCCGATGCGAATATCGGTAAGGGTTATACCCTCCTTTCGATCGCAGGCGTTATCCTCGGCGGCGGGGAATTCATTGGTGGACGTGTCTCACCAATCGGCGCGGTAATTGGCGCACTGACTCTCACGCTAGCCGGCTCCCTCCTGAATTTCATGCGGATCTCGCCCGACTGGCAAGTGGGCGCGGAGGGAGCGATTCTTATCATTGTTCTTGCTGCACGCGCGCTCATCAATCGGGTTGAGGTGAGAGCATCTTGAAACTGCCAGGCAATATTTTTGCCCGGCCATGGATCTGGTCCTATCTCGGCGCCCTTCTGGTCTGGCTCTCGGCAATCGCATTTACGCACGGCTACGGCGCTGGAGGAATGATCACGGCCGGGCTCGCGTTGGCCGTCTTTTCGGTCATTACTGGGGTCGCGCAGATGTTTGTCATCACGCTCGGACCGGGCAACGTCGACCTTTCATTGCCCGCCAATATCGGCTTGGCAAGCGCCGTTGCCATGAAAGTGATGAACGGATCTGACCAAATGATCGCCGCAGGACTAATGGCCGCGTTATCCGCGGGGATCGGTATTGGCCTTGCAAATTATGGTCTGATCCGTCTTTTGCGTATACCGCCAATCATTGCGACTCTCTCGGCGAGCTTCATTATTCAATCCGCGGGAATCAGCTATGGTCGGGGCCTGCAGATCAAACCGCCTCCAGCATTCGCCGAATTCACCAGTGTGCAATTGGCAGGTGTACCACTCCTTGCGATTGGCACCGCCGTTTTTACTGTCGGTGTCGGGATCCTGTTACACCAAACGATCTATGGCCGATCGGTGCTCGCAATCGGGCAGAATAGCCGTGCTGCCTGGTTTTCAGGAATTGCTGTCGAACGGATCCGGTGCGCAACCTATGTGATCAGCGGCGCGCTTGGCGGCATATCCGGCGCCCTGCTCGCCGGTTATTTCCGAGGCTCGTCGCTCGAAATCGGCGACGAGTATCTGCTCGCGTCGATCGCAGTCGTGGTAATCGGCGGAACTTCGGTCAGCGGCGGCAAGGCGAATGTGCCCGGCCTTTGGGGAGCTGCCCTTTTCCTTGTGCTCCTGCTCACGATGCTCAACACCTTTGGCGTCAGTGCGGGCATTCGCTTCCTGGTGACCGGACTTGTAATCATCGGAGTGATTATTGCAGCGGGCGGATATAAACCTGCGGGGTAATAGGTCGCGGGATAGTGTGAATATTTGCGTACCTTTGCGCGAGATTATTTACCGACTTCGAATAGAACCAAGGCCGATCTGGCAGGAATCTTGACTTTGGATGTGCATCGTTTTAACTCAGCATTCTCGGGACTGGCACAAGAAAGCGACCCGGCTTGGTGCAGTTCTACTGACGCTTCGTGCGCAATAGATTGATCATCGTTGATAAGCACAACGGCCCGAAGCGATTGATTTGAATGCAAGAAAACGCTGTACGAAATCGGAGCGTCAGGAGCGATGGCAACCCTTGCACCGGCTGAATCGCGAAACTCACCATGCCAAAGATAATCTGAATAGCGGGCCCGGAATGCGTCCATGCTTTTTCCGTAATTCAACGTTAGCGGGAAGTCCTCCAGGTCACCCTTAAAGTGATAAGGTTCGTAACTGATTATGTAACGGTACAACAGGGCTCGGTTGATCATCTCGCGATCATCGAATCCGGTTACCGCGATCATGATCGGATAAAAAGGGTCGGCATATCTTTCAGCCGGAATGTGACCGCTGAAGATTCGAAAATATGACAGCGAATAATGCTGATGCTGTAAATCAAACGGAGCCTCGGCACTGAGCAGGAAGTCGGGTCGATTACGTTCCTGGAGCAAGCGGCGAAATGTTTCAGCGAGCGCCAAATCGCCGGAAGCCATTGTGGCGGGGACCTTATGACCGTGTTTTCCGGAAAAGCAATGGGTAGCGGCATAGTGGTGAAACGCTTCATCGTACAGAATGCCGCTAGCGCCCAGCGCCAGGCTTTTTTCAAATTCTCGTTCACAAAGCTCGCCCCATGCAGGATCCAGCAAACACGCAACCATGAAACGCCGATTGTTAATGCTCATCCATTGAACGGGAGTCTGGTACTCATATCCGGGGTGAAAATAGGGCATTCCGTAAGGATCAACCGCGGCGCTGCTGAGCATTGAAAGGTAATCGGGACGGGTCACGTCTGCCCAGACAAACTTGTTGAACAAAATCACACGAACACCAAACGCTTCGATGTCGGTAATCGCCTTCTTGAGGTCATCCCAGGTACCGAGTCTCTGGTCAGGATCGTGCGACGGATTTCCACGATCTTGTCCGCCTTGGTTCCAACCAACAAGCTGCAAAGCTGTCACCCCATGATCGCTCAATTGACGAGCTCTGTTCGTGAGGTCGACAAATTTCGTCCGAACATCGTCTTCCGCTGAACCAATTTGGATCTGCTGCCACGAATGGACCTCGTTCAGCCATCCTGGACATTCCGGCCGGCGATACCAAGTCTGTCTCCAGCGCTTGTAAATATCAATGCCCCTGTGCCAATCTCCCCTATACGGTTCGATAACGATGTCCGGCAATTCGAGGGTCTCTCCGGGTGCTGCAAATGGGTAGTGCACCGCCTCGAAGGTAAGGTGGACTGGTGTGCCGTTTACCTCCGTCAACGCAGGATCGATGGCATGGAAGGAGTCGAGATATCCAGGACGCAGTTCGGATAAGAAGCAGATCATCTGCCGCATACTGGCATCATGGGCGCCAAAGTATATTCCCTGTGTTTCTACTTCTCTGAACTCGGCAGTGATGAGGGCAAAGCGTTGAGGGAAATGGTATGCGCCCGGAATTCCAGCTAGAAGAGAGCCTTTGCCCTCAATCTGAATTGGGTAGTTAGTGCCGTAATATCCGCGTTCAGTCCCCATTCGTGGCCAAAGCGGAGTCCTTTTCATCGTCCCGTAATCAAGATTGTCTCGGAAAAGAGCATCTGCGTTCTCGGGAGGTACAAGGTCGCCTATAACCGGCCAGCTAAGCGTCGTGACTGTCGCATCGCTTTGATTTTTTAAGCTACCAGAAAATTTCAGTTGGCCCTGGTGAAGACGGACCCGGGTAACGAGATTTATCTGCAGCTCAATTCCGTCTTGGGCGTGCATGGAATCCCATTCGAAACGGATCTCGTTCGACGAATCGTCCAACGCGGCGCTGACCAGGCGGCAATGTAATCCGTTTATCGGATTGAAAAGGCGGTCTTCCCACGTCGCATATAACCTAAAACACTGCCCAAGCTCAGGCCGGCGGTGCACTTTCCACCCGCTCGCTTTATTCTGAAAACCGATCCATGCGCCTGTTGTCGAATCAAACACCGCACGCACATTTTCGTCTTCAAGGGCTAGAACCTCGGAACCTGCATTGGAATTCCACCAGTCTTCGACCGAAGGGGAACCCGGAGATCTGCTCATTCCATGACTTACGCTACTCATAATCTGAATTCTAATCGCCGCTATTTAGCAGCCCGGTTCTTCAGTTCGCTTCCTTATGAGAACAGCCGAATAAAGCTTCAACATTGAAAGCTTGGGCGTTTTAGCCTACCGCGATAATGATTCACAAACCGCCAGATGTGAACTTGGCAACCGAGCAGGACATTAGCAAAATCTTAGGCTCGAGTGGCGTTAAGCTTTAGTATTCGATACTTGATTCGAGGCGAATCACAACAAACGAACAGCTTCCGAGTGACCTTCGCAACCCAGGGTACAGGGTGTCAGGTGAATTTGATAAGCGAGCAGGAACCCAAGGTGAACGAAAACTCGCGATTGCCGAGCCATCGCGGTCAAGGTGCCCCATCAGTTCATCCTCTGTGTTATGTCCTGCGGTGTTCAGTGCTAACTGTCAATCAAGTCAGACTGATGGTGGTCTTCGAGCCGCTAACGAGCGTCTGGTAAACAACACAATAGCGTTTTGTCAATTCGAGGAGCTTTTCTCGCTGGCTTTGCGTCGCGTCGGTGATGAGCGAAATGCTAAGCCGAATCTCCTTGAACCCAACCGGAGCATCCTTAGCGACTCCTAATGTGCCTCTGAAGTCGAGGTCGCCTTCAGCGGCCAGAGTACCGCCGCTCAATTCAACGCCAAGAGCCGAAGCGACCGCGCTTAGCGTGACACCGGCGCAAGCAACAAGCGCTTGCAGCAGCATATCACCCGAACAAGCCGATTGACCGCTGCCCCCGGTCGCTGGGTGGAGACCGGCTTTCACCAAGGCACGGGCTGTTTCAACGCTGCAGGTCGCGTTTTCTCCAATGGCGCCTTCGGCCCGAAGAGTCACAATCGCAGAGCCGGGATTGTCACGATACTTTTGTTTAAGGGGGGCTTGCACAGCTCGCAGTTGATCGCGGTCCATAATAGAGGTTAGTGGCCCGGGATGCTCCGTCATACAAGGAGAATTCGGTACGGGTCCGAAGCGGAAAAAGATTTTGGCAAAATCTCGAGCCAAAGCTTCCTTTAATAATCCGTTAGCGATCTGAAGGCCTGAAGCTTCGAATAGCGTTTTGATAAACCGTACTGCTCTCGGTTGGGTGCCGTTTCAGTTCGGGATCAGTATCCAGCTCGATTTTGTACAGGCCGAAATCGCTTGCGCCCGAGAAAGGCAGTCCCCATTCCCGGTTTGAAGTGATGCTCCAACATATATAGGCCGAGACTGGAATGCCTTCCGAGAGTGCCAGTCTCACTTGCTCGATGTGTTCCCTCAAGTAATCTGCCCGACTAAAGCCATCCGCGGTTTCGACGCATCCATTTTCAATGATCCAGATCTCTCGATGCTTGAACCAGCGGTTGAGGCGGCGGAGAGCCCGGAGCAAGCCTGGAGGATCTACTGGTGCGTTCGCGTAGTTGCTCATTGCCGCTTCAATGAGCTGGTAAATGCGGTGGAACTCAAACAGGCCAATACCCCAGTAATAGTCAAGTCCGACAAAATCCAGTTGGTCAACGCAGTTTCTTGGACACAAAAATTCCGGCAGTTTGCCGCGCATCCCAAGATGCCACCAGTTACTGTTCAAAATGGTGGTCACAACACCTAAGCTCTTCAGAAAAGGTCCCAGAAAGCTATACCATGGAACGAGAGCTTTGACGCGCTTCTGCAGCGTGAGCTCAACAAATTTGACTTTCTTAGGATCGCCAATGATTCGTTCAGCAATCTCGCCGGCAATTTTCCGTTCCAACGTAACCGGCGACGCGCCAGTCGTTGAACGCTGGTCGGGAAGAATACCCACCTTCAATATGCCTCGTCTCCGAATCCTTGAAATCGCGCCCGTGCCCGTAATTTGAACTCCCTTCGGCGTCGGCCTGCCCGCAATGACAGAGTTTACCAGTGCAAGCAGGTCTGGACTTCCCTTTGCCACTCCGGTGGCATACACGTCCTCTAAAAGCACCTCAGGCCCGAATTCGACATCCTCAGGGATACCTACCGCCGCATACGCGGCCTCATCGCCCACCAACGCATCGACAACCCCTGTTTGTAAGCCAGCGAGGGCTTTTGCGTGTGTCTTGAATGAGTGTGGAATGGCGCCGGGTATATTCCGAACCAGCGTTGAGCGTGCGGATGAACCGCGGACGAATCCGACGCGCTTGCCTTGCAGGTCGCTGCTGCTTGAGAGTACGTGATCGCGCAGAAACAGAAAACGCCGGCGCCCGTAGCCGTACGGTTTAGAAAATGCGATCTTGCCGGATCGCAGTGAGGTAGGATCAAGCTGTGAGAGTACCACGTCCACATCGGTCCGGTTAAAACGTCGTTGCGCGATACCGCGAGTCCGCCGTGATAATCTGTCCTGATCAGTCGCCCGGCTTGCCAGCCAATCTAAAAATTTCTGCAGCCACGGTGGAAGTCCCAGAACAAAAGGATTGCTTCCTACTTTAGCCTCTGGATTTTTCGCTTTGATCAAAGCCCTGGCCAGCTGATTGGCTATGAAGAGATTCCTTATGATCTTAGGAACGTTTTCTATTTGCGCCGTCAAGGAAATCTCTTCCGTATAGCCTGGGGGCACAACGAAAGAATTCTGCCACCAGGGTTTGACGTAGCCATAAACTAACAGGTTCGGCTCATTGAAGGTTATCCAATGATTAACCTGGTCGCCGAAACTATTTACCACGTGAGAAACGTAAGCTGAGAACCATTCCGGGAAATCCTTGGCTATCATTCCTCCTCGGCTCTGGACGTGGATTGGCCAGGTGAAGTGATGAAGCGTAATCAACGGAATCATGTCGGACGCTTTGATCTTCATTACGAGATCTTTGTAATGTTCCAACGCGGAAACATCGAAGACTTGGGGTTGCGGTTCTATACGCGCCCACGAAAGCGAGAAGCGAAAAATTCTGCAGCCCAAGTCACACGCCTTGTCAATGTCTTCGGAGTACCGGTTCCAGAAATCGGTGGCCTTACCTCGAGGAGTCTGGCCTGGTCTCTTTTCCCATTCATCGCGAAAGTCGGGCCGTTCAGGATCGAACGATTCTGCTTGATGATCCGCTGTCGCGACACCGAACAGCAGCTTCGAAGTTTTCGGGTCGTAGCTTGTTGGGGTAGAAACCCGTTTAAGCGGCTCATCGCGTCCTTTTTCTCTTTGCATCTTTAATGGACACATTCGCTTCTCAACACTTGAGACGGGCGATCGGTTCTGTCCGGCGAGTCGTGCCACGGTATGTCAACCGATTCTTCTCTTTGGCAACACAGGGCTATGCGAATTGTTGCCTGGATCTTCTTCAACTCGAAATTACTTCGCTCCAGGGCTCTTAATCAGCGTGCACGTATCAAATGCTTGTAATCGAAGCAGATGCCCGCCCAGGGCGATCCAAGAGTGGCGAATTGCCTAAACATCGAAGTCGTGAATGTGAGCGGCTTTAGAGGTGACCTTTATCTGTCATGCTTGAGTCGTTAATAAAGGGACTTCCCGTAGTGATTCCTCCTGTGGAAATGCCGAGTATGCTTGCGGGTGCTATAGCCATTTACGTAGGCTTTTCGGATGACCCTGCTCGTTCACGCGCTCCTACCCGATGCAAGATCCGTTTCAACATGCGAAGAAAGCTTCGGCCTGCACGGCGGCTGAACTGCTTCCGACCAACACGGATTCCCGCAGTCCGGGTATTACAATGTACCGCCTTTAAAGTTATCAAAGTGACCCAATGCACGCGTTTGCTACCTTCCGAGAAAGTGAACTAACGAACAATCAATTTGTCGAGCTGGTGACTTCTGGACAACCGGTGCACCTTTCCAGCTGCAGTATCAGGGGCGAAGTGGATCTTAGCCATTGTTACGTTTCAGATCGCATAATTTGTAAAGATTGCATTTTCGATTCAGCGGTGTTGGCCATCGAAACACGGTTCGGGAGCACCATTCACTTCATTCATTGCAGGTTCCAGAGGGAGATTGACTTCACCGGGGCGCATGTTGAAGGCGGACTGAATTTGAATGGCTGCTATTTCGCGGTGACGGAAGCCTTGAGCGAAACTGAGCAGTGGCCAGACGAAATTACTGCGCCCGCAATGCCGTCGCAGCGCGCCGGGTTTGGCCACATGAAGATTGTGGGGACGCTTGATATGGATGAAACCCTCGTCGACGGAACTCTTGATCTGGAAGGCACGTTGGTGGAAGGATGTCTTCGCTTACGCGGAGCGCAGATTGCGGGCAGACTGATGGCCCGCCGCTGTCACATTCACGCCGAATGCGATTTGGATGCACTAGCCACTCCTACGGCTAAAGGTCATCATCTCCAAAAGCCCAAACAGACACGAATTGGCGGTGACTGTATCTTCTCATCGTCCAAACTCGGCGGCCATGTGACGATCTCTGGAGCATCCATCGAAGGCCACGTTCGGTTTACGTCCAGCAACATTGGAGGATGGCTCATCATGCGTCCGGTGGAAGTTTGCGCAGATCTAGAGGCGAGATGTCCGGCCTTACTTCCCCGGGCAGGCAGGCCGCTGAAGGATGGAGTTCCATTTTGGGGCGGTGCAATAAACCTCAGTTATGCTGCCGTTGAGGGAACCGTTCTTCTTTCCGGTGCAGAACTTCACGGCTCGCTTCGGCTCGACTCTGCCGAAGTAAAGCAGGATGTCTGGTTGTATTATACTGATGTTGGGAGCAGTCCGTTTCCCGAAACTCGCCATCCTTGCCGAATGCTCGGAAAAGGGCTGGTCAGCATAAACGCTACTGGCCTTCGAGTCTGGGGTTCGATGGAGGCTAATTCAGTCCAGTGTGATGGAGGAGTTTGTTTCGATGGAGCACACGTAGGTCGTAATGTGAGTATTTGTGGCACGCTCGAGTTGGGTGCAAAAAGCGGGACCGGCCTATACCCGACGCGCATTGGCGGTGATGAGAGCGGGTTTTCATTGCTCGCGCAGTCCCTCCGAGTAGGTGGAAGCTTTTTGCTCAACGGTGTGCACAGTTCGGGCGCTGTGGTGTTAATCAACTCGGAGATCGGCGGAAAATTTTCGCTAACTCCGTTTTTCTGGTACTCCGAAGATGACAGCTGCACTCGCCTTTACGGCGGCTTGGTTTTGGAGGATTGCAAGATAGGAAGCCACCTGAACCTGCGTCTTGCGCGCATCTATCGGCCAACGAAAGTACCGGAAGGTTTCCTTTGCCCTGGACTGAGGCTTTGTCGGACGCGAATTTCCGGTGAAGTGCATGCTCCTGGCCTGTTGCTCAGGGGCACCCTTGAAGCGGACGGCGTAGAAATCGCGGATGCGCTAGACCTAAGTGGCGCGATGGTGACCGGAGACGTCAAGCTTAATGATGCCAGACTCGGAACAAACCTGCTGTTCGGAAGCGAACCAGAGGAGGGTGTTCCTCAGTTCGGAGAGATGGGTACGTGGATCGGGGGCCGACTTGTTGCACATAAAGTGATGGTGAATGCCGGCTTTTACCTGTTACATTGCACCGTCGGCGACCAAGCCGCTACTCAGGAAGAGGCAACTCTGGCCGAAAAGGGACTTGCGGCGCGGCGGAAGAGGGCATCTCGGCTTACGACTGTATCCAAGGCGGATCGGTCCGCAAAGGCAACCCTAGAAATCATCGGCGCTCAGATCGGGGGTGATCTGACAATCAGCAGCCACCTTTCTTACACGGCAACGGCTGCGCCTCCCAGCGAGTCATCTGTCATCGCGGGTCACTTGGATGGACGCGGAATCCATGTTGAGGGCCAATGCAGGCTGGCTTCCATCGAGGTATGCGGGGACGTTAACTTACCCGACGCTCAGATCGGCAGCGGTTTGGAGATGATCGGGACTCGAGTGCTTGGCGACTTTGATCTGAGCGGCGCTCAGGTTAAAGGGGAGATCTTCCGTAGCGTACAGAAGAAAACGGATTGCGAGATCGCGAAAGAGGTCTATCCAGTCGTGAAGGGTCGAGTATTACTGAGCGGCGCACAAATCCGGGTCTTGCGACTGCGTTTTATGATTCCGGCGGAGGGTACTGAATCAACTATCACCGTGCCCACCGAAGTGGACCTGGATCACGCCCGGATCGGGACGTTACTCGTGTCCGGCAAAATGCTCGCAAACACGCCGCCACGGTTTCGCTTTTCAGGAATGGAATTCGATGAAATTGTTGTTGATGACCTCGAGGTAGACAGTCCTAATAGCAAGTTCGTCCATCTCCTAGATCAGATGGAGCACGCTGAGTTTAATCAAGGGATCTACTTGAAGTTTGAAAAGTGGCTTCGTGATCGAGGGAGAGACAAAGACGCCGACGCTGTCTACTTAGCTCTGCGTCGCAGAGAGTTGGATGCCGAGCGGCGTAACGTCTGGAGGGTTCAGTCTCTACGGAACCCAGGGAAATGGCTTAGCGAAACGTCACGATGGTTAGGCCGCTCTGTGCTTTACCATACGGTTGCAGACGGCGTTCGTGTGATGCGGCTTTTCTGGCTCTGGGTTTTGGCGCTGGTATGTTCAATCTTTCTGTTTAGTCATTCCAACAGCGTGCAACACCCATCTGCGTTCGCTCCAAAAAGTGAGTATTTGGAAGACCTTATCAGCAAACATGTAAACCCCTCAGAATGGGCCGAAGGTTCGCGAGTCGTCTGGACAGAGGAAATGGGTAAACCTAGAAACTG
The DNA here is from genome assembly GCA_019241095.1 of Verrucomicrobiota bacterium. Lineage (GTDB taxonomy): Bacteria > Verrucomicrobiota > Verrucomicrobiia > Chthoniobacterales > JAFAMB01 > JAFAXJ01. The sequence goes on from JAFAXJ010000084.1 coordinate 11,910, forward strand.
GAGATGGACCGACGGATTTTGGGTGGCGTTACGCGTGCATGTTCCACTGGTTGAAATTTTTGCCGGTACCGATTGGGTGCCTTCCGAACGCCAGATTCATGGGACAGCTTTGCGATATGAGACTTACGCAAGTTACATGCGGATCTTTAGTGTCATCGCCTTGCCTTTGATGCTGACCGCAGCAACCGGAGTGTTAAAGAAGAAGTAGCGCGACACCTATCAATTGAAAACAATCCAGGCCGCGAAAGTTCGCCAAATCGAAAATCCGAGTGGCGTAACGGAGGTCTAAGATCCGCTGCTTTGGTATTTAAGACCCGGATCTTACTACGGGTAATTCGTCATCTTGCGGGCCGCATGAGCCAGTTTGGTTAGTTGCGACAGCCAGTATTGGTCCTGACTCTGCCGCGAGAAACCGCCAACCACAATACATGCGAAAGCGGTTCGACGATAATTCGTGCGCCTATGCCCACGTTTTTGCCTGCGACATTCTTGTAAACGCCAGTCAACCCCATGTAGTACCTATTGAACATGAATGATGTGCCCAAATTCTTTGTAATCTTGCTCATGCCGGTCACTATGGGTGCCAGTTTATTTGCGGAAGGGACTGCCTCACCCGGCGCTAGCGTAGTGAAGGCCGCTACTCCGATTACCGGGCCAATTCCCATTCCTCTGCCGGATATTGTTGCCGAATCGAGCGCCGCGCAGAACACCATTCAAAGTATCAATGCAGAGCTCATTGCTGACCCTCTTAAAACAGCTGTTCTACAAGATCTTACAAATTTTGAGCACGACATCGATATCCGTAGCGCCGAGTCCGCACGCATTATCGCAAACGGCCCTTCTCTGGATGTCCTTGGCGAACTCCTGGCAATCTGGCAAAGCATGAGCAATAGCGACAGCACATGGATACGCGAGTTAACTCACCGAGCTACTGGTTTGAATGCAGAGCTAGCTCGCACGGATACGATGGCAGAAACATGGGAGCTCACCGCTAAGGAGGCGAAAAACGCTCCTCAGGATGTCTTCGACCGGGTCAGCCAAACGCTAAGCTTGATTCAGCAGGCCCAGAACAGTCTTAAGAGCCGCAGAGCCGATATTCTAAGCCTGCAATCGCGGCTGGCAATGGAAGAGACTCGGATCCAAGTCGCCCTGAATACCGTTCAGGAAGCCAAGGAAGAGGCAATCAATCGCTTGCTTGTCAGAGAGAGTCCCCCGATCTGGGCGCTCCGTGGGAACACTGCTCAGACTACTCGATACACCTTTTTGGATGAGGTGCGCAGACTCGAGTCGTTTATCGCACAGGAGCCTGCAAAATTCCTTGTCCATATCGCGCTGATTTTCTGCCTTTTTCTTGCACTGCGTTGGGCACGCCGAGGGACCAGGGAATGGGTCAAAGAGGATCCGAGCTTGCAGCGTTTTGTCACCATATTCGACCTGCCGATAGCCGCCTCTATCGCTTTGTCGATGTTGTTTGTCCCTGCGATCTATCATTCGAACTTGCCTCGGCTCTTACGGGCCGTATTTGGAGTCACCGCATTGGTGCCAGCGGTCATTCTGCTCCGCCATTTACTACACCGTAGGATGTTCCCGTTGCTGTATGCATTGATCATTCTATTTTTTGTCGACGAGATTCGCGAGATTACGGTGGCTCTCCCGTTTGTCACTCGCTGTTTGTTTCTGTTGCAGATGTTAGGCGCTATCGGTTTCATCCTCTGGCTG
>JAFAXJ010000247.1 GCA_019241095.1 Verrucomicrobiota bacterium
AAAGAATCGGCATTTTCAAATAGAAGCGGAGCAAGAAGATTGGAGGCTGCACCCTTTCAGCCATGGTATAAGGCAGGAACTTTTTGATCACCGTAATTTCGCGAAAGCCGCAGATTCTTGTCAACTCCTCAACCGAAGCATCAGAAAGCGGAATATGATGGTCGAAAAATTCCCAGTATGCACCACTCAAGTATTTTATATTTGGTCCCATACAGATCATCCGACCACCTGGTTTAAGACATCGATAAACTTCCTTAACCGTAAGCAAGAGCTTTTCTTTTGAAGGCAAATGCTCAAAGAAATTACTGGTAAATACAACGTCTAGCGAATGTGCTTGAACAGCCCAAGGCTCTGAACAGTCCTGATGAATAAAAGCTATATCTGGTTGAAGATGATTCGGAGATTCCGGATTGAGATCCATAGCGAATTTCTTACCAGCTCGGATCGTGTTTATAAATTCCCCCCAACCGCAGCCGAGGTCCAAAATTGCGTCCTGCTTCCCAATCAGCGGCTGGAAGAAGGCTTTGCACAATTCGGTCCAAACCTTTAGCCGGTAATCCTGGAGCTTTCCGAATCGCAACTCGTATTGTAAAGCCAGTGCCTTGTCTGCCTCACTAGTCATATTACAACGCAATGAATGAAAATCGCATCGAGATCCGTTTTCATATTCAATGATTGAGTGATAATGCGTCCATTTAGCAGTATCAAAACGCTCGTTCGTCTCGGGGTTCCAGCTTTCTTTGTTTGCGCTACTCTGCTTGCAAGCGTTCCCTTCCATCCGGAATATCCTACGGAAGGTATCGATCCAGCCTGGAAATACGCGATGAACGAGGCTGTCGCAAAAGGGATGAAGTTTGGGAGCGACATTGTATTCACATTTGGACCTTATGCTAGCGCGTATTCCTGCCAATATCATCCTTTCACGGATCAGCTGATGTTAGCTTCGAGCGCCATTCTGGGTCTCGGTTTTGCATTAGGCGCCTTGACACACGCCTGTCGTGACAAGCGACTATACCTTCTGCCGATCCCATTCTTGATTGCTCTCCTCTCCCGCGACTCATTTCTCTTTCTAATCCCAATGCTATTTATGCTGCTGGTCTTCAGAGAAAGTGCGCCAAATAACGATCCTTCGAAGCCAGTTGGAAGATTTCTCAAGCTATCTCTGGCACTTTTAGCTATAGATTTAAGTTTGCTAACTCTCACGAAGTTCAGCTTCGGATTTGCAGCATTAGTATTCATCCTATTCGGGTTTGTGCTTCTCGTGATATCCTATCCGAAACAGGCATACGGTTTTATCGCGATATACGTTCTGGCGCTCTCCTTCTTTTGGATTTTAGCCAAGCAACCATTCTCGTCGCTTCCTAGGTTCTTTATCGCCCAAGTTCCAATGATTTCTGGCTACAGCGAAGCAATGTCGCTTCCGAACGACCTATCAGAAATAATTCGTTTTTCAATTTCTGCCATCATTTTGTTAATCGTTATCATTCGCTTTTCTATCGGCCGGCTTTCACGCAAAATCCTGATTGGAAGCTGCACTTCCATTCTGCTTTTCCTGGTGTTCAAATCATCGTTCACGCGCCTGCATCCTCTGAACGGTTTAGATTTTATTCTGTTGGCTTCATTTATCATGGCGACATCGATTCCTCATACTGCGGCGATTGTTCTGATTCTGGTCAGCTTCGCGTGCTGGATTCCGACAGCCCTCAATTCAAAAGAAATCTCGAGTGAGAACATAGTCGCCTCTGCAGTGCAATCACTGTCATTATCCGATGCGGCTCAGGGAATATTTTTCAGACTACAAGATCCGGGGGGCTGCCAAATGCGCTTTGAGGAAGCGAAGGCGAATATACGCAAGGCGAACCCTTTGCCTGAATTAGAGGGGACCACGGACATTTACCCAACTGATGATGAGGTTCTTTTAGCTAACAACTTGTCATGGAATCCTCGTCCGGTCGTTCAGAGTTATGCCGCATACAACCAGCATTTAGCACAAATCAATGCTATACACATAGGTTCAAACACATCTCCTAACTATGTCTTTTTCGATGTAAATCCGATAGACTATCGATTGCCTGCTCTTGAAGACGGTCTGAGCTGGCCCTTACTTCTCACTCGATATCAGGTAGCGGGTCAAACATCGCGTTATCTTTTGCTCAAAGCATGTCCAAAAAAACGAAGTGATGCTGTTAAGAATGAGATTTCAAAGAATTCACTGAACTTGGAGCAGCAGTTTAGGTTGCCACAGATAAGCAATCCGCTCTGGGCAGAGGTTGATATCCAACCCACAATCTTTGGTCGAATCATGTGCGCTTTGTATAAGCCGCCCCAATTGCAAATCGTATTGTCCTATGTAGATGGTCATACAGAGGGCTATCGTTACGTTCCGGCGATGGGACGCGGAGGTTTTCTTTTATCCCCGGTCATTCATGATAGACACGATTTCGGAGCGCTACTGATGGATAGCAACACGGAATACTTCTCGAATGAACGACCGGTCAGTGTGAAGTTTGTGGGATCTCCCGCCACTCATCTTTGCTGGCAGAACACTTTCCAAATCCGTTTGAGTACTATCACGTTCCCTATACAACCTGGAATTGAGCAGTTCATCTTTGATCAACCGATTCGGGATTTGGCAGTCAATGCAAACAACAACAGTGCGGAATGCGCTATAGACAAGATTAATGACCGTGGTGACATCTCGCAACAAATTGCGACCTTTAAACCGATCGAGGTGAAGGGGCCGCTGCTCGCTGTGGATGGATGGGCCGCTGTGTCCGCGCATAACGGAATCGCGGGAGAAAAGGTATTCGCGGTGCTTTTTGAGCCCAATGGCACGCCTCACGCCGTGCTGACTCGGATATACAAAAGGCCGGACGTGGACGCATATTTCCATCACCCCGAAATGGGCGACACCGGATTCGAGGCGCGAATGAAAACCTCAGGTTTGAAAGGAGAATGCAAGTTGCGGATTTACGTCCGACACAACGACCAGCTCTATGCCTGGCCCACGATCGTGAACGTGCGACTAAATGGCTAAAGAGAACCAATGGCGTTGAGTTCCGGAGGTTCCGGATCGCAGCCTGAGATGCTGGCAATAAATGGTTTCGCATCCTACCCTATTCCCGTTCAGTCGGTTGCGATCGTGGGTTCATGAGCGAACGCCTCGTCTCACCATCACGATTTTGCGGATTAACAGCTTGTACAGGACTGCCTTGGACAGGGTTGCTGATCCTAAGCCGGCCAGGGACATTCAACTTCTCCCGCTTTGAACAACGCCGCCGTCCGGGAGCCATTGGAGATGTTCTAGTGTTTTTAAATAACGACACTGAAGTCATCGATGCCGGTTGGCTTCGGGAGTTAGTTTCTCAAGCGCTTCGAAAGGATGTTGGAGTGGTAGGCGCAAAGCTTATCTATGCAGATGGGCGAATCCA
>JAFAXJ010000381.1 GCA_019241095.1 Verrucomicrobiota bacterium
GTTCATCAACTCGTGCATAGAAGGCGGCAAGGTTCAGAATCGCTCTGGTGTGACGATTTTGTCAAAACTCGAAAATTGCTTGATTTGCGAATCTGATGACAATTGCTTTCCGGTGCGCCATTCACTTCCAATCCTGATTGTTGGAGAAGCATTCCCAACTCCGAGGCAGTGACTAGGAAACCGACTTGTGAAAAGACGCATTTTGCTAGACGAGCTAATCCAGGACAAGTCGGTCGATCAGGATGACTACAAAGAGAAGTTAAAGGACTATCAATTGCGACTGCTGAACCTACAGCGTGCACTCCTTGAAACAAAACATAGTGTAATTATTCTCGTCGAAGGTCCTGATGCTGCTGGAAAGGGTGGCGCAATTAAACGCTTAGTGGAAAAGCTTGATCCCAGAAATTATCGAGTTTACTCCATCGTCAAACCGACAGAAGAGGAGTATCAGCACCATTATATGTGGCGTTTTTGGTCGAAATTACCGGCCTACGGCCACATAGTCATTTTTGATCGTTCCTGGTACGGGCGGGTTCTAGTTGAGCGAGTAGAAGGTTTTGCGACAGCTGCGGAATGGAAAAGGGCCTATCGTGAAATTAACGAGTTCGAACGCCTGTTGTCAGACGATGGCACATTAGTTATCAAGTTCTACTTTCATATCACCAAGGATGAGCAATTGGACCGTTTTCGCCGCCGCGAAGCTGATCCTCTTAAACACTGGAAGATAACCGAAGAGGACTGGAGAAATCGGCGGAGATGGGACGATCATAATCAGGCGGCCGAAGATGTTTTTGAACAGACCTGGACTCAGTTTGCTCCCTGGACTGTTATTGAGGCCAATTACAAATGGTATGCGCGTCTGAAATTCCTGAAGTCCACTATTCGGGCCTTGGAAACCCTCAATTTAAACGAATGATCTTTCTATACGAAAATCCATACGTTGCAATCTTACCTGATGAACGGTCCTAAGCTTTTTTTAGTGTTTTGCTCATTGATCAGCGCCGCTCAGGCCAGCGAAAATATACCCTTTGAATATGTCCCCAAGAAGGTGCGACTAGCCATTCAAGATTACATCCCCGGAGCAACGATTGAAAAAACAGAAATTGACTCTGACGATACTTGGGGGACCACCTTCGAAAGCCATTACTTGCGCGGTCGACACGAGGGAAACATAAAAGTGGCTGCCAACGGAGAGTTGTTGAATGTGGAACAGGAGCTCGATCCGGATGAAATCCCCTCCAAGGTCCGCCGCAGTGTAATTCGCGAAGCTCGCGGCGGACTGATTCGAAAAGCAGAGCTGAAGCAGTATGCCGGACATTTGGCATATAAAGTCGAGGCCTATTATGGTACCAGCGACTCCAAAGTAAGAATTACAGTGACCCGTAGCGGAACAGTGCTGAACATTGACTTTGATTAGACAAAAGACGAACTGGCCTATGACTGATGCACTCGATAATCTCTAAGAGATTTTTTTCTGATTGCTTATGCAGGAGCTGGTAAGCAGGGTTGTGTTCCTGGTTGCTTTCTGTTGTTTTTCAAGCTTTGCCCCTGTGATGGGTTCAGAGATGAGCGCGCGAGAACATGCAGCTCATGCTGTACAGATGGTGAACGAAGGTAAGGATGAAGAGGCTCTCGAGGATTTTAATAAAGCAGTCGAGTTAGAGCCGAAAAACCCGATCCATTATCGAAATCGAGCTGCGTTTTTCGCTCGCCTAAAGGATTGGAGCAAAGCGATTTCAGACTACACACAAGTTTTGGAACTGGACCCGGCAGATAAAGTAACTCTACTGAATCGAGGCGCGGCTTATTTGCAGGAAAGGAAGCTTAACGAAGCGTTATCGGATTTGAACAACGTTCTGCTGGAGGATCCGGAGAATGACCGGGCGCTTCGCCTCGATACCTATATCTACGCCGTTAAGAAAGACTTTGCCGACGAAATCCGGGTTGTGAACAAGCTCATCAGCAAAAACCCTGGAGATATTGCGCTTTATAAGACGCGTGGAGAAGCATATTTTGCTCAGCAGGACTGGAAGGATGCTACAGAGGATCTTAGCCATTTTCTGGACGCCAAGCCTCAGGACATAACGGTTCTGAGCATGCGGGCGTCTGCTCTTACCAGTCAGGGTGAAGGCGATAAGGCGCTCACGGACCTGAATAGCCTTCTTGAAAAGAATCCTGACGACATGAGAGCCCTTCTTGAACGAGCCCAAATCAACTCCGGTAAAGGGCTCACCGATGCGGCTATAGCCGATTACTCCAGGGCTATTGAATTGAAACCTGAAGATTCAAAATTATATAGCGCCCGCGCTTTCGCCAATCTGAAAAAAGACAACAGGGCGAGTGCTTTGGCTGACTTCAGCAAAGCCATCGAGCTCAATCCCAAAGATGAGGCGCTGTTCGCAGCGCGATCATATATCTATTCAACTCAACAGGAATGGGCCAAGGCAGCTGACGATTTGACCCGCTTGATCTCTATTAAGCCTTCCGACGATCTCTACCTTCGCCGTGCAGGTTACTATGTCAGATGCAACCGCTTAAAAGATGCATTGAGCGACTATCAAAGCTTGCTGAACAAAGACCCCAACAACTCCCGCGCTCTTGCCGGCAAAGGGGAAGTCATCGCAAAAACGGGCGACCTTCGAGCGGGAGCTGAGGATCTTGAAAAGGCACTGCAATTAGCTTCGGATCCCAAAGACAAACAGATCATTCAAAATAAACTTCGAGAAATCGGGGTAGGACCTTTGTAGTAATAACAGGGTTCCAAATATCAGCTTCGTTGAGTGGCTGGAGCGGGTCAGCGGATGAAGGTAGCTGGTGAGCTTGGCGCAAGGTTC
>JAFAXJ010000607.1 GCA_019241095.1 Verrucomicrobiota bacterium
TTATTAGCATCTAGAAAACGAATTTCGCTTGATAATTCGCTCTCCGCCTCAAGGAAGATAAATTGACGACTCCGCGATTGATAGATATCGACAAAGTAATGGCTATCCTTTTCCGTGTAGATCGCCTGGCTACTGCTTTCGCCTAACGAATGGCGCCACACTTTGTACGGTCGATGCGCTTCGCTTAATTGAATATAAAAAAGGGTTTTATTATCATTACACCAGGCAACGGAGGGAGAAGCATTCTCAACGATGTCTGGAAGCAACTGATGAGTCTCTAAATTTTTAATCCGGATTGTGAAGCTCTCGTTTCCAGTGGCATCGGTTGCATAAGCTAACAAATGATTGTCAGGACTGACTTCTATCCCACCAAGTTGGAAATAGCCTTTAGCTAATTGGTTCTCGTCCAGGATCACTTCTTCTGGTGCTTCCATATTCCCTTTTCTGCGGCAGTGGATCGCGTATTGCTTACCGGTTTCGGTTCGCGAGTAATAGTAATAATCGGCAATCTTCTGAGGAACTGAACGATCATCTTCTTTGATCCGATGCCGCATCTCATCATAGAGAGTTGTTTCGAGCTTCTCGAGCGGCCGTAACTGTATGGACGCATACTCGTTTTCTTCCCGTAAATATTTCTGCACTTCTGGGTTATTACGATCTCTGAGCCAGAAAAATGGATCTTCTCGCGTATGGCCAAATTGGCTGATCTGATGCTGGTGCTCCCGGGCGATAGGAACATCGGCTTCAACAAGCGAAGAAGTCAGGAGCAGCATAAAGATCGCGCAAAAACCGGGTTTCATAAGCCGGACTGTCGCTTGAGGGCAACCAGAAAAGCAAATGGAAGGCCAGGAGTTATGAGACAGCAGCCAGGAGCGCGTGGTTCCAAAGGGGAGCGAGAAGGTCGCACTCCAGCACTTCAGTGTTCAGGGCAGGGCCGTCACACACGAGCTGCACGTACTTCGAAGGGCCGCTGATCTAAGGATCAAAGGGACGGAGTTGGAATTCATAGCTTATCTCCTCGAACCGCAGGGTGAGGCGTCTGCCGAGCCGTCAACGTCTATATGGTGTTCTCCGCGCGCATCAGGCTACTCCGATTGGATATCCGCTCGACTACGTGACGATCCGGAAATCATTTGACTGACGGGGGACCATGCATGTAGCCTCCCTGCCGGTTCAGTTGGTGAGGTGGCTGAGCGGTCGAAAGCGGCGCTTTGCTAAAGCGTTGTACCCCAAAAGGGTACCCAGGGTTCGAATCCCTGCCTCACCGAGCCAATGCAACAACTGGGCGCCAGAGCTTCTACCTGCTACTGGAACGCTCGGAGCGGTTTTTTGTATCGCACGTAGCTGACAATTGCCTCCAACGCGTTGCTGGCCTGTTTGGTTAAGCCGGTACGGTTTCCCTCACTGCCGAGCTGGTACAATGGTCTGTCAATTCCATTCAAAGGATGGGCAATCGTTACGATAGGCACGTTCGCGGCCAACACGTCCTCTACCGTCTGGGACAAGTTTTGACCATCGTCCACGGCGAGAATGATGCCATCCAGGCCCATGTTAACCGAATTCATCAAATCAGCAGATTGTTGGGTAACACTGCCTTGGCCGTCTTGTGGAAAGATGGTGACGCCCAGTACCTCAGCTTGCTTTCGCAAAAGAGTCAAAGCATAGGCGTATGAAGACATGTCGGGCGTGTTAAATTCTATACGAAGAGTTGGAGTCTGTGCATATGCATAATTACTTAATGTCAGCATCATAAACGTGACTGCTAATGATAGAGTGTGGTGAAGCGATTTCATCATTATGTCCGATGTTTGGTAAGTTGTTTAACCAAATTGGTTACGCTTCCGCTATCCCCATCCACGAAATGGCACTCGTTGCATGGGCGCCCATGGGGCATAGCCTTTCACATTCATCTTCCTGGCAAATAGTTTATGACCATCTGTTGCGAATAAGGTTAGGAAGTCAGGACCGCCAAAGCAAATGCTAAGCACTGGACCGAAGGGCGGCGGAAGAGGAAGAATCGCCCGCACACGTCCTGATCGGTCAGCGACTTGGATTCCCATATTTGTAGCGACATAAAGATTGCCGTTTACATCGTAGCAGATCTCTTGAGCTCCGCTATTATTAGGAATATCGGTCGTATGTAACCAGAAGTAACGCTGCTTATCTTGCAGCGTGTTGTCTGGTCCTAAGACATAACTGTATATCCACTGAGTGCTCGCTTCTGCTGCTAGAAGCAGATCCTTATCAGGCGAGACCGCAATCCCTGAGGCTGCACTGAGCCCGGAGTCTAAGAGAGTTTTATTACCATTGGAGTCAATTTGCCAGAGACTGCTCGGTTCATGGCTATGCTCCCCTGGTTCAGTAACGAAAATAGCGCCTGAATCAGTGACAGTTATTCCGACGCCCCTGATACCGCTTGCGAATTCGCGTGTGACTCCTTTCGGGTCAATAGTAATGATCCTTTTCTGAGAAGGCACTGTGGCATAAAGAGTTCCGGTCCTTGTCGAAAGCTTGCCCTCGGATCACTGGTGCATTGACAAAGCTCGCTATAGGCGGCCTGCCTGCCCTCAACCTGTACACGGTGGACCCATCGGCAATAACGAGGTCCCCTTCCGGGCTAGTCGCGAGGCCGCTCGACGCTTTGAATTGATCACTGACTAGTTGCCACGATTGGTTAGAAACAAGAATTTCTTTAAGCGTACTATTACCAGAAATGCCGGCTCGCACAGGCGCAGGCCAATCTCTCCAGATCCAGCGCAAAACGTCTGGTAAGATCGCGCGCATCACCGAAAAGTCATGACCGTGAGTTCCCCATGCGTGGGCCAGATCGTAACCGGCGTACGCCAAAGCGGTCTCCATGCCTTGATTGGCCAGCCACCAACTGCCGAACAGCGGATTCCATGTATCCGCTCAGCCGTCTTCAAGAAAAATGCGCAACGCTTTCGGTTCGGTCTTGCGGATCAATCCAGGATATTGATCTCCTCCGCGCATTGAGACGAACGTTCCGATCGTGCTGATAACACGGCTAAATAGGTCGGGGCGTTGCCATGCTGAGGTAAACGCTGCAATACCGCCGGAGCTCAAACCGGCGATGGCACGATCATTCGGGTCGCGCGAGATCCGGACGAGCTTGCCATCAGGCGTAACCTGCTTTTCGACGGCTGGTAAGAGTTCTGTGTCGATAAAGCGAGCAAGATTATCGTTCGTGCTGTCCCACTCGAAACTTCGATTGTACCGCACGCCAGTTTTGGCTCTCCAAACAGTACCGTGAGTAATTGCGACCATGATCGTTACGGGCATCTCATGCTTTGCAATCAGGTTTTCAAAGACTGCAGGCTCGTTCCAGGAAGCCCAAGTGCTCCCGTCAAGCTTTATGTAAAGGCATGCCGGCTTCTCGCCAGTGTAGGCTGAGGGAACATAAACTGAAACGTCCCGCTGTGTTCCCGGATAAATCTTTGATTCGCTGTAGGAAAAACTTAGCATTTGCCCCTGAGGAGAGCCCGGCGACAACTGAGCATCAGGTGGCAAAGGGAATTTTCC
>JAFAXJ010000639.1 GCA_019241095.1 Verrucomicrobiota bacterium
GGTTTCTGGTGCAGGTTGGTTTGGCATAGGAGGAATCACTGTACGCACGGGCGGTATTTATTGCAGCACCGGACCTCGGGTGACCCTGCAATCGAGTTTCACGATGAGACACTTCGGGCATAAAGATTAGGACTGGAGAAGCGATGAAATTTGAATTACAGACGCTACCGAGCGGCATTCATGCCATCGCCGGAGGAAAAGGGGAAACTGTGGTTCTGCTGCCCGGTTGGCCGGAAACCGCGAAAGCATACGAAGAGATGCTGCCGCTGTTAGCCGAGCACTATTCGGTGCTGGCCCTCGACCCACCCGGACTGGGCGATTCCGCGCCCTCTCAGCAGGGATACAGTACCGCTGCGGTCAGCACAGTTTTGGAACAGGCCGTCGCAACCCGGAGCGTAGAAGCCATTCACTTGGTTGGTCATGATGTGGGCGCATGGATTGCCTATGCCTGGGCCGCTCAGTATCCGCACCGCATTCGGACGCTAGCGCTGCTTGATTCTTCGCTGCCGGGGCTGGCACCGTCTCAGAACTACCCTCTGCCTCCGGAACTGAATGTGAAGCTGTGGCAGTTCTCTTTTAATATGCTCCCCGCTCTGCCGGAATTGCTGACTGCCGGACGCGAACGGGAGCTGATCAACTGGCTGGTGCAACAAAAAGCCGTCCATCCGGAACGCGTGAAAGCAATTGATCATTATGTGGACTGCTACGCCCGCCCTGGTGCAATGAGCCGTGGATTCGAATACTACCGCGCTACACCAAAGAGCGGAGCCGAGAACCGCGAGTTCAGCAAGCAGCAACTTTCCATTCCGGTACTTGCCTTAGGTGGTCAGACCGGAGTGGGCGAGAGCCTAAAGACCTCTCTGCAGAGCCTTGCCTCTAACGTCGACGGTGGCACTATCGCCGATTGCGGTCATTATGTTATGGAAGAGCAGCCGGACGTAGTGGCGAACCAACTCCTTGCTTTTTTTCAACGCGGGGAAAGTGAATCCCTATGAAGGGATACTCTTTGGAAAGTGCGATTCCGCAACCATTTGCTCTTATAATAACCGCTCACGCAGACACCTTTGGCGTGGTTGCGAACGAAAACCGGGATGGACCCCATTTATCCGTTGAAATGTATTGATCATCCTTGCCGGAGTGAGTGCATGCGGGCACGAACAAGACAGCCCGGATACGGGTACTTCGTCAATCCAAACCTTTGTACGTGTGCCTTTTCGTGCGCGGCGCAAGTCGAGTACGGGTGACCAACGAGGCATTGGCTGGAAACTTTAGACATGGCCCATTGCTTCCGTCCTGGAGCGCGGATGCCATTAACACACGGATCCTCGCGCCGCTGGTGTTCACCTCCTGCGATTTAAATCCAGCAAACAAGCGCTCGCTCAAGCCGTCCGGCTGCGCAGACGGCAGTTCGGGAAGATTGACGTCGACGGGTGCCGCTTGAAGTCGACTCGGCAATTCGCGCTTTAGGTTCTCCGGCGTGGGTGGTGACGAGCTCTGCACCCGGGCGCTTCCCACAACAGCTGACACCACGGCGCTGACTCCTAAGGCTGCAAATGTTCGGCGATCAACAGAGCATTTCTCACTCATAAATTAGTCTTTAGCTTTTTTACCGGTTCGATCTGGGCCGTTACATTGCGATGCTTTGGTCCGTGAATCCACTGCTTGCACCGCCAGTAGCTCGCTCAATCTCAACGTCGCAGCCTGTCCTCCACGGCTATTTCGATAAAACTTACCGAGTTTAAAAGATCACGGACTTCAAATTCATGCCCAGCAGCGTACAGCTTCTCGAAGTCTAATCCGATATTCGGTAATCGAAACTCGGATGAGACGCTGCCTGCTTTTGTTGAGGCGCTCCTTTTCCGCTGTTTCCTTTCTCGTTTTGAGTGCAATGTGACAACCTTTCGGTTACACGCCGGCCAGCTCGATATTCTAATCGAAGTTCATTTTTTAAAACACCTGACACATGGCAAAAGCTCTTTTGGATCGACTCTCCCGAAGTCCAGCAGATAAGAATCGTCGTTCGTGCGCAGGGTTAGTCGGTTTTCGGCAGAAGCGAAAACTTCGTCCCTCAAAAAGTCGTGTTGATTGTCCTTCAGGTCTCGGTCGAGTAATACCGAGCGCCACGCTCGATTTTTCGAGAAAGAATTGGTACCGAGGCGTGCGCACAATGGTGGGACTTATGACGGGCGGGATCGATTGGCAGACACTGTGGAGAAGTTAGGCGAGCATTTCAGTATCCGTACGCTCTTGCTGGCATTTAAGGACCGTAAGCTGAAGATGCGATCGCGAGCGCTATCGAAGAGATATTGAAGATCAGGCACCCTCGAACGTCTTTTGCCATGTCTGTCTTGACCTGGCTTATCCGCATATCGACAGTTAATAATGCGAACAACACAGGTCAGACACTTGGGCGACCTCCAAAGCAGTCCACTCGGGCTGGGGTGCATGGGAATGTCCGCCTTTTACGGCGACAGGGACCAGCCCCAAGCGATTGCCACGCTTCAACGGGCCGTCGAACTCGGGATCAATTTTTTCGATACGGCGGATGTATACGGTTTCGGAGACAACGAACTCTTGGTCGGCGAGGTTCTCAGGCCGATGCGCCATCAGATCCTGATAGCCACGAAATTCGGCAACACTTGGAACGAGAAGAATGAGCGAACGGGAGTCAGTAACGACCCTCGTTATATTAAAGAAGCTTGCGACAGCAGCTTGCAGCGCCTTGGTATTGAGGTGATTGACCTTTATTATATGCATCGGCGCGATCCCAAAGTGCCTTTGGAAGAATCGATCGGGGCTTTGCGGGAGTTGGTAGAAGCCGGGAAAGTCCGCTTTATTGGGCTTTCGGAAGTATCTGCCGACACTTTGCGCAAGGCGCATGCGATACACCCAATCACAGCCCTTCAAAGTGAGTATTCTTTATTCTCGCGAGAAGTTGAATCTGAGGTTTTACCGACGTGCCGCGAATTAAACATCGGTTTTGTGCCCTATAGCCCATTAGGCCGTGGGATGCTCACCTCTGGATTGCGGAATTTAAGTCAATTGGAAGCTGACGACTGGCGACACAGCGTCCCACGTTTCCAAGCCGAGAACTTCCAAAAGAATATGGAGCGGGTCAAAGCTCTCGATGAGTTGGCTAAAACGAAACAGTGTACAACTTCGCAGTTGGCCTTGGCCTGGGTATTAGCGGCCGGAGAAGATGTGGTACCGATCCCCGGCACGAAGAAACTCAAGTACCTCGAGGAAAATGTCGCGGCTGCAACGGTTACGTTGAACGCTGAAGAGATGGCTGAACTCGATCGGTTGTTCCCATCCGGCAGTGCGGCCGGTGAGCGATATCCGAAGTCGGCGATGATTCACCTGAATCACTAACTCTCTCCTGTTAAAGATCCTGTGCTCTGGGCAGCATTACAAGATCACGTATCGTCACGTTCTGGGGGCGGGTAAGCATGAAGATAATTGCCTCCGCTACATCTTCGGATCGAAGCCCCTCACCGAGAGCAGCCTTCTTATTGATTTCATCCGCATCGTGAATGTCCCAGAGCTCGTTCAACACCATGCCGGGAGCAATCGAGCCGACTCGAATTCCGGTCCGTAAAAGCTGACGTCGCAGACCATGAACGAACGATTGGATTGCATGCTTTGAGGCACTGTAAATAGGCTCCCAATGAATGGCTTGATGCCCGGAAATTGAGCTTGTCACAATGATGTCGCCGCCCTGCTGGGCAAGCATGTGAGGCAAAGCCGCGTGCACAAGACGAAAGACACCGGTGACATTCGTCTCGAACAGCCGATCCCAGGAGTCAGGATCACCTTCAGAAACATCTCCTGCAATGTAAACGCCAGCGTTGGCCAATAAAAAATCCAAGCGGCCGAAGTGCTCCATCGTAAGATAGATAATTTCAGAGACATCCTTTCGATTGGTCATATCGGCCGGAACGACCAAGGTCTCGCTGTCAAGTTCCTCGGCTAAGCCGTCCAAACGGTTTTTTGAGCGTGCTGTAAGCACCTGTTTGACATTGAATCGGGCCAACTCTTGCGCAACAGCGCGCCCAATACCTGAGCTGGCGCCGGTAACGATCGCGACTTTTCCAGATAAATCT
This sequence comes from Verrucomicrobiota bacterium, assembly GCA_019241095.1. Lineage (GTDB taxonomy): Bacteria > Verrucomicrobiota > Verrucomicrobiia > Chthoniobacterales > JAFAMB01 > JAFAXJ01. Next base: position 4,104 of record JAFAXJ010000639.1, read on the forward strand.
TTTGCCATCGGGGGATCGAAGCTTGTGACATGGATTTTAACTCACGTCAAAACCTGATCGCCTCCAAATCGCGGAGCGCGACGAGAACACGAATTCTGGAAAGCAAGGCTTTGCGGCGCTAGACGCCGGGTGAACATCAGAGGTCTTTCAAAAACGTTCAGCCGAACAGGGCGCGGCTGACTCCGTCTCACGTTTAATCCAACGGTGATTCTAAATTTTTGCTCAATTCACCCGTGCAATCCAGGCCTCATTTTGTCTTTGTATTTGAGAATGCAACAACTGAGACAGACCGCGTTTTACGGTAACTACCCTCTGAAAGACCCGTGATGTTCAACGCGCCTACCGCCGCAGAGCCTAGCCCCTCCCGATGCACGGACTGTTGAGATCCCCACAAAATATGCGTTGCTTGATGGGGACCTTATGGCTGAGGCACAGCCAATTGGCTGACCCGGGTTTGATGTGAGCTCTCCTCTCCACATACTTTCAATCCAATCTTCGGTGGCATACGGATATGTCGGCAATAGCGCAGCAGTGTTTCCGCTGCAAAGAGTGGGAGTAGAAGTCTGGCCGGTACATACCGTTCATTTTTCCAATCACACCGGCTACGGACACTGGCGAGGTATGGTTTTTTCAGCAGAGACAGTTCGTGAAGTAGTACTGGGAATCGAGGAGCGTGGCGTGATGCCTCAGTGTAGCGGGGTCTTAAGCGGCTACATGGGAGATGTGTCGCTTGGCGAGGCAATTCTTGAGGCTCTTCAGCGTGTTCGCAAGGTTGTTACCAATGCCGCCTACTGTTGCGATCCGGTTATGGGCGATGTCGGTCGAGGAATGTTTGTCCGAACCGGAATTCCCGAGTTCATGAGGAACCGAGCCGTTCCGCAAGCTACAATTGCCACTCCGAACCACTTCGAGCTGGAATATTTGTCGGGCCTCTCAGTTCGTCACCTACCGTCGCTCAGACAGGCTGTTGATATTGTCCGCTCCACGGGACCTCGAATCGTCCTAGTAACAAGCCTTGTACTGGAAGACAGCAAGAATGACCAGATAGCAATGTTAGCAGCCGAAGCTTCAGCATCTTACCTGATAACAACTCCTCGGTTAGCATTAAACGTTAACGGCGCGGGTGATATGACGGCGGCGCTTTTTTTTGCTCATTGGTTACGCACGAATTCGATCCGAGTAGCGCTTGAAGAGACTGCTTCTGCGGTTTTCGCTGTTCTGAAAAAGACTTTGGAACTAGGACAGAATGAGATCCAACTGGTTGCGGCGCAAGATGAGATTGCCTCACCGCGCCAGACCTTCTTTGCGGAACAGGTTTGGTAGTATTTAGGAGGATAAATTCGCCTGGTTCGGTGCAGCCCTTTCAAGGGCTGCCGATCGACGGATCCAGCCTAGGTAGCCCGCCGATCAAAATCACGGTCAAATTCTTCGGACCGTGCGCGCCGAGAACCAGAATGCGCTCTATGTCTCCTGTCCGGCTAGGGCCGGTTATCAATGTAGAAAAACTTGGATAATTGGTCCCGTACTTTTCGTAGAAGAGTTCAAAAGCAGCGGGCAAATCGGCAACGAGTTGATGAATTTCGGCGACTACCACGTGGTGCGGCGGCAAAACAGATAATACTCGTCCTCCAGCACTTCGAGCTGTGAGAAGAATAGAACCGGTTTGGGAAATGAGCGCATCACAAGCGGTAACTCCTACCGAACACCTCTCCAGTTCGTTGATCTTTGCCCCTTCCTCTATAAACAATGTCTCAATGCCCTGCGATCCCACAAGGTCTTCGACAACCGGTTGGTGGTGGGTGGCAACCCTTTCCCATCCGGAAGTTTTCCGCAAATCGGCGAACACTCGTTTCGCGTCTTCAGAATTTTCGACTAACCGGAGGTCTGTTCGCAACTGAACGCAATTTTTCTGAAATAGAGCTAGTCGCCCTTGATCATCATCCGGCACAGCTGGAAGCCACGCGTGCGGCTGCTGACCGTTAACGGTCTCTTCGCTTCCCTGATAAACCGGTATCC
>JAFAXJ010000682.1 GCA_019241095.1 Verrucomicrobiota bacterium
ATCATGATTTTCCTGATCTATGCGATGGATCACCCATTACAGGGTGCGGTAAGCGTAGGCCCGGAAGCTTTCCAATTGGTTTATGATTTAGTGATGAAATGGGACGAGCCGGGCTAATGAATGTTTTTTGGAAAGTTGTCCTGCTCCTGTTTAGCATCGCCATGCTCGTCCTTCCGGCATCCGCTAACCCCGTATTTGCCTCTATCGGTACCGGCCAACTGAATGGGATCTATTATCCCGTGGGTCGCGCTATTTGCGAACTCGCCAACCAGCGAACGGGTGTCGACCGAGTGTTTTGCTCGGCTGAGGTCACTCCCGGATCATTGTACAACTTGGAGGCAATACAATCCGGCGAGCTCGAGTTCGGCATTGTTCAGTCCGACGCGGCATTTGCCGCTTACAATGGCAAAGGCGACTGGGCAGACAAGCCTGCAACCAATCTACGCTCAGTGTTCGGGCTCTATTCCGAGGTATTTACCATTGTGGTCCGGGGTGATTCGGGTATTCGCGAGCTCACGGATCTGGCGGGCAAGCGTCTTAACGTTGGCAAAGGAGGCAGCGGGGTACGCGGAACGTGGGAGACGATCGAAACAGAACTTGGCTGGGATGAGGCACACCGGGCGCGTTTGATAGAATTGCCTGCTGACGTGAGCGCGCGCGCTCTATGCAGAGGCGAGGTTGATGCAAATTTGCTCGTTGTAGGTCATCCCTCGGACCAGGTGCGCACTCAGCTTTCAGCTTGCAATGCAAGTCTGCTTGCGATTACCGGGCCTATCGTGGACAAGCTGTTCAAGAACGCTCCGTACTATTATTTTTCTGAGATTCCCGCCGAATTGTACGGGCTACGATCAGCCGTGCCGAGCTTTGGCGTCCGCGCGGTGCTGATGACCTCTGCGACTATGGACCCGCGAGTTGTCGCCGTGGTCGCTAAGGCTATTATCGCCCATCTCTCCGAGTTTCAGTCGATGCATCCGGCGCTCTCGCGTTTGACGATTGATGGGATGATTAACAGCGGCTTTCCCGCGCCGCTACACCCGGCGGCAATCGAAGCTTACCAGGAGCTCGGCTCCTTGAGGTGAGGGTTTCGTAATCTAGATCGCGTTTCGGGTAATTCATTCATTGCGCGAAGCGGGAGAAGGAACTTAACCCGTTTATACGGGAACTGAGCATTTTGATCCCTTGTGCACCCGACTTAGAGAGACGTGAAAGGCTCAGCCCAGGTCCGTTAGCAAGGATCAAAGCAGAGGGCGAGAATCTTCTCGGGACGGCGATCTTTTTGATAGCCATCTTTCCGGCACTGTGGGTAGGTTTGGGGCGGTATCACGGCCAAGGTGAGTGATTCCATATATGTTTACGGAGAGTACGACTACCAGCGGCGACCACCTAGATCAGCCTTGGCGTTAACGCCGGCCTTCGTTGGCGATGGTGAAGTGTGAGTCAAATACCATCATACTAACTCGGTAATTCTCGCGTTTTCTCGCTCGATGCAGTTAAGTCTGCTGCAGGCCTGTGTAAAACTCAGCATCGCATCCCAGTTTTGGACGAAGCTACCGGAGCCAAAGGCATCGGCAATTTATGAGCCGGCAATAATGAAATATCTCAGCCTCTTTCTGCTCAGCGCTTTTCTTTTATACCTTGTCATCATCAGTACAGTGCCTTTGCTTGACTGGTTCATTCTTTTTCCGACAACTGCACCTGTGCCATCCAGCACAGCCGTACGCCGGACAATCCCATTCGAGCACGGCCAACTTGAAATCTGGACAGTTCCCCCACGATCTGCTTCCGGACTACCCGACCTTTACCTGCTCTCTTTCTATGGTAATGGAAGCCGCGCCGAATACGCTGTTCAAGCCGATGCCGAGATTTTCTGCAGCAAACCCGTTGAGCTTTGGGGTGTGAACTATCCAGGATATGGCGGCAGTACGGCACCGGCTCGACTGGCAAGGATAGGTCCGGCTGCCCTTGCGGCATTCGACGCACTTAAAATGATTGCTCAAGGTCGCCCAATCATCGTCTCAGGGTTCAGTCTGGGCACCGCGGCCGCTTTGTACGTGGCAGCACATCGGACAGTCGCCGGCGTGATCCTGCAGGACCCCCCTGCAATCCGCCAAATGATATTGGGCCAGCACGGTTGGTGGAATCTCTTCCTGTTAGCGGGTCCGCTCTCGCTCAGACTTCCTTCGGCGCTCGATAGCTTGAACAATGCAAAAACCGTTCGTGCACCGGGAGTATTCCTTCTGAGTGAAAAGGATCGAGTCGTGTTACCTAAATACCAGGCTCTCATCCTGAACGCATACGCCGGAAAAAAACTCGCTATTCCACTTCCCGGCGCCGATCACAATTCCGTCATTTCCGGTACCGCCCTAAAACGCTTGCAGGGTTCGATCGACTGGGTTTTGGAACAAGCGAGCTTTTAACTCGCGATTTCGTTGACCTGAAACGAAGGGGCATTCGGAATAATTTGAATGAAACAGATTACAGGGTCGTCTTCAGACGTTGATTCGCAAAGTCGATTCAACAGTCCGAGATACTGACCGATTATAAGAATAGGTCTCTCTTCTTGCAAAACAATGTACCAGAGTCGGTTTTGGCGCTTTTCGGCGTTTGGAATCTAAAACGTCCCTTTTGGATCGCGAGATCTTTTTATCTATGAATAGTTATTATGTCGTACGTTCAAATTTTCCTGCTCAACCCCGGATTAAAGCTTCACCCGCACATCTCATGCTGAAATCTCTTTCTGTGATCTTGGCCATTTGTAGCGTAACTGTCGCTGGATTTTCGCAGAACCGTTATCAAGTCATCAGAATTCCTACACCGGAAGGCGCAAACAGCGCAGCCCTCGGTATAAATAACAAAGGCGAAGTCGTCGGTTACAGTTTTCAAGGAGATGATTATCGAGCCTTTCTTTATTCTCCAGCAGATCAATCGCTGACGGATGTGGGCTCGTTTGGCGGAAAGATCAATGCAGCGTGTGCCATTAACGATTCCGGACAAATTACCGGCTACAGTCAGGACCGGAACGGAAACCTGCTGGCATTTATTTCTTCCCCTAAACAGCAGTTATCTTCGCTGGGTACCCTCGGCCGAGCGTCAACAAGCGAGGCGTTTGCAATTAACGATAACGGGGCCGTCGTAGGTGATAGCCAAAGTGGCAACCAAAGCCATCTTCCGGTGCTGTTTTCTGCGGGCATGGTTCAAGATCTCGGGATTGAAGGCGCCAGCCAGCCAGATGCACTCGAGACTGCATATAGTATCAATGACGCTGGTCAGATTGTCGGCAGGCACAGCGCTGAGAATAATACCTTTCACGCCTTCATGATCGCAAATGGGAAAATCATCGACTTCCCAACATTGGGAGGAGCGAATGGGGAAGCCCTGGCTATCAACCAAAGTGGGGTAGTCGTTGGCGATAGCGACACTCGGGATGGATCCACTCATGCATTTGTCCTGGAACACTCGCGATTGAAAGATTTAGGTACATTACCTGATTACACTAACGCGAGTTATGCGCGTGGAATTAACAAGGCCGGCGATATTGTTGGCGAGAGCGACAGTGCGAATCAGAAGCGGGCATTTCTTTACACTAAAGGCCATCTAGTCCAACTGGACAAGCTCACGGAAAATTTGTCCGAAACCGGATTACAATCGTTGGATGTGGCGTATAGCATCAACGACAAAGGTTGGATAGTAGGATACGGAACCACATCCGACAATTTGAGTGCAGCTTTCCTGGCAATGCCTGAAACTCAGGATGAACAAATGAGTTCAGCGCAAGATCAATTGCAATATTCCGATCAGGGCGAACAGGCATCGAATGAGGGTGACTATAACGTCTTTTATTCGCGTCTTTCTTCGGATGAAGGCAACTGGGTTCAGGCCGGCAATTACGGTTACTGTTTCCGACCCCGTGTTTCAGAACATTGGAGACCTTACCAGGATGGGCACTGGATCTGGACCGATCACGGCTGGTACTGGAGTTCCAACGAACCGTTCGGTTGGGCGACCTACCATTATGGCCGATGGGTGGATATCAATGGAACCGGATGGTGCTGGGTGCCAGGAAAACAATGGGCCCCTGCCTGGGTTTCTTGGAGACAAAGCGATGAAAACGTTGGCTGGGCTCCACTTCCGCCAGAAGCCGAAGTATACCCGCAGACCTCAATTTCTTCTTGGTCCGACTCTTATTATGGCATTGGACCGGCGGCTTACATTTTTCTCAATTACTCCCATTGGCATGAACGGAATTATGCGCAATTCGTCGAGCCACCCAGTCGGAACGTTCAGATCATCAACGAAAGCAGGAACGTAACGAACATTGTCACTACCAATAACATCATCAATAATTATGGTCCTCCGGTCCAAACGGTTGAGGAAAAAACCAACCGGAGCATTCAGCAGGTCAAACTTGCGTTGAGCTCGCCAACCACCTCAAATGCCAATTTCGGTCAATCCCTGCAAGGAAACCAACTCAAGGTAATAGCTCCGCCTGCTACGCTTCAATCGCGAGCAACACAGGCCCCGCCTGTTCAAAACCGCATAGTCGATCCACAGGTCGAAAAAGGATGGCAAGGTGTTAAGCCTCAGGAACAGCAAAAATTGAAGAGGGTCATTGCTGAACAAAATCCGATCCCAGGCAATTTGCCCAAGCCAGCCCCTTTCGTGCAGCCGCAAATAGGGAGTCGGGCACAAGGTACGGGATTATCTCGGACCGCCGGTTCTGAAATTGCTGGTCACAAGCCGCCAGCCAATACCGCAGTCATTGGGTCGCCTCACCCGGTTATTGCTCCAGGCGCTTCTCCCAATGCAGCGGCAGCCGGTAATAGATCGGTCCCGGCAAATTTACTTGGAGCGAAATCCGTAACCGCTCCCGGCAGTCCTGTTAAAGCACCGGGTGGTAGACCAGTGACACCGGGAAGGCAGCCCGAAATAGGAAATGTTGGGGTAAACGGAAAGGCCCCGGTAAACGGAAATGTTCCGGCCGGAGTGCCTGCCAGTCCAGGTGCTCCGCCGAATGGAAAGGTAGCGGGGCGGTCATTACCGGCAAACCTGCTCGGAACTAGAGCCGAAGGAACTGCTGGCAATAAAGCGCCACTTCCGA
>JAFAXJ010000030.1 GCA_019241095.1 Verrucomicrobiota bacterium
CGTTGGGTCTGACTGTAGGCTGGTTTAATTCGCTGATTGTCAATCATCTGAGGATTCCGCCAATCATTGCTACTCTGGCCACAGGTTATATTCTGACTACCGCGACCTTATTGTTCAATCGCGGGTTTCGCACCTATGCGATCAGCCAGTTCTTGTCATTGATCTCTAGCGGCCATCTCGGACCGATTCCAATCCTCTTAATTTTAGCCGCTGTTTTAACCTTCGTTATTATCTGGCTTCTGCACGGGACGGCATACGGGAGATGTCTAGCAGCTGTCGGGCAGAATGCTGCGTCGGCAGAGTTGTCCGGGATCCATGTAGATCGGATCAAACAGGCGGCCTACATGCTCAGCGGCCTGCTGGCTGCTTTGGGAGGGGTCTTTCTATCTGGTCGCGTCAGTGGTGCATTTCTCGAAATGGGCAACCCGTTTTTGCTGCAATCTGTCGGAGCTGTAGTGGTCGGCGGCTCTTCGATCCTTGGAGGCAGAGCTACCGCATTCGGAACACTGCTGGGTTCAATTTTCCTGGTCATGATTGTAACCACTATGCAGGTGCTGCATTTGGCCGGTGGTTTTCAGGATGTTGCGCAAGGGATTCTTATCATCTTTGTTCTGGCGGTGGCTACGGTTAAAAGGCGCTAATCGCACTGCGGTCATCTCTGTTCGCAAGATACCGAAAAAATCTGTTAATGAAAAATTTGAAATCCTATTACTACTTGGAGTCTGCTCCCTGCTGCTTAGGCTGGCAGTGTGTTAGCGCAACCACCAAAGGTGAAAAAAGGAAAACGCGATCGATTTTATCATTACGATGGCAGACCGCTATTAACCAAGTAGAAATAGCTACGCCGACAAACCTGGCAATGGCAATCCGCAAAGAATCCCACCATTGTGTCCTTAATTAAACAGATCGTCACAATGGCCGGCCAATCTATGTCCCGGGCCAATGCGTGTAACGATCATGCGGAACTTAACTGGTGGTTCGATCCGGAGGCTGCGCAAGTAGTGCTGCGGGCCAGCATCCCTGATACCATCATCCCGCTTGATTGTACAAATAACGTGCCGCTTACGGCGGACATTTTCAACCGCATCTGTGGATCACAAAGATGGAACGATTATCACGCAGCTATTTGCCCAGGCTTACGCTTCAAAGATCGGCTCCAATCCTCCTACCTACATCTATCGCACGAGGGCGCTTGGATTTTTGATTAACCCGGAATTCGGAATATTAAGCCGGGACCTATACGCGGATATCCATACCAACTTCGATCAGGATTATGGAAATCAGTGCTTTATAATGATGTTGATTGCCCAGCAACGTACCGCAGTATAGGTCTTTTTCAAAAGTCCAAAGTAGTGCTCCGAATCAATGACTCCACGTTTTACAACTTCTACTCTGACCTGCTGGCAAGCCCGGTACCGGTCAATGTTTCTCGCCGTGATCACGGTCGAGACGAAGACGACCGATAAAATCGAACTTATCGCGCAGAATTCAATTGAAGTCGAAAATCCGAGTCCACACGAGCACTCAAGATGGGAGAAAAGGCATCCGTTTGCGAGTCGCAAGCGTTACACCGCCGGATGCCCGTTGAGTGCGTACACCTCAGCTGAATCGCTTCACGATACCGGCTATAACGGATTGTGCGGTTCATCGGGTTACATAGCGATTTTAATTTAAAAATAGTAGCATTCTACAAGATGTACTATAAACTCAGTGAAAATATGACATTTGCTGCCTTCGGAAACTTGGCTGCTCTCTGGGTCATAGGGATGGGATGCACATTTGGATTTTTTTACGTCGCTCACGGAGATCCAAAAAAACCTTATGTTCAGAAACCATTCAGTACGAGCCAGCGCCGACGTTTCGGGTACAAAAAGATCATTCTAGAGGCACAGTATTTATCGCACGCCGTCAAAAACGGTCGCGCTAAGATCTGAATCGGTTGATCGTTCGATTTCGCGCGGACGTAATCCGCCGTCTTCCCAATTCTCAGGGGAGAATCGCCTGAGGGCTGCACACGGGCAGCAATAAGTTCTTAACTTCCTCTCCTCGGGTCTTTAAAATCAGCCAGCCCTTAAAGGGCGTGGTGCTCGGCAGCGATGGCTGCCAGCCGGCAAAGTGATAACCGAAAATTCTCCATGCACAAATATACTCAAGCCAACCAGCCACTGGCCATCAGCACTCCCTTAGGCGAAGATGATTTGCTTCTTGAACGCTTTTGGGGGCAGGAAGCCGTAAGCTCGTTGTTTACGTTTCAACTGGATCTGATTGCTGAGAACGAAACCGAAATTCCGTTCGAAAAGCTGGTCGGCGAAGAGGCGACCGTTGAGCTCCGCTTACCAAAGAATCAGAAGCGGTACTTTAGCGGCATCGTAAAGAGTTTCACCCAACGTGGGCGGGGTGCTGTTTTCACCAGCTTCCACGCGGAGTTAGTTCCTAAGCTTTGGCTCCTTACTCGCAATGCTCAATCGAGGATATTCAAAATGAGCTCGACGGTCCCTGACATTCTGAAGGAGGTCTTGAGCTCCGTAAATCCAAAATACGATTGGGAAGGCAAATTCGAACCGCGCGACTACTGTGTTCAATATCGGGAGACTGACTTTAATTTTGCGAGCCGCTTAATGGAAGAGGAAGGAATATACTACTTTTTTGAGCATTCTTCGGGCGGGCATCAGATGGTAGTGACTAACAAGCCGCAGGTGCACCCCGCGACCGATGACCCGAGTAAAGTAATTTACGTTACAATGGAAGGTGGGCAGGCCGGTCCGAATCAGATATTCGATTGGGCTAAATCCCAGGAGTTGCGCTCAAGCCGATACCAGCTCTGGGACTATACTTTCCAACTTCCCTGGAAAAATCTGGCGGCAACGGCGAATATCATAGAGGAGCAACAGGTTGGCGAGGTTACGCATCATCTCAAGCTAAAGGCTAATACTAAATCCGAGATCTATGATTTCCCTGGCGAATATGCGCAGCGCTTTGATGCTATCGATAAAGCCGGGCAAGAAAACAAGGATGAGCTAAAAAAGATAACCACGGATCAGGAGATCAAAGCCGACAACAAAAGGACGGCGGAGATTAGAATACAAACGGAAGCCTACCAGTCGTTGCGTGTTCACGGCTCATCAACTTGTCCGCAATTTTTGCCTGGGCATACCTTTACCCTTCAACGGCATTTCAATGGCGACGGCGACTATCTTCTTACATCCGTCGAGCATTTTGGTACGGTCGGCAGCGCCTATCGTTCTGGTCCGCTGGCCGCTCAACCCTACCAGAATACTTTTAGCTGCATTCCGGCAACCTTGCCTTTGCGTCCTTTGCGCATAACATCCAAGCCGATCATTCACGGAACGCAATCTGCCTATGTTGTGGGTCCAGACGGAAACGAGATTTTTACTGACAAATATGGCCGGGTAAAGGTCCAGTTTCACTGGGATCGGACGGGCAAATATGATGCTGAAAGCTCCTGCTGGATCCGAGTCGCCCAGGCCTGGGCTGGCAGGCGCTGGGGGGCTTGCTTTTGGCCACGGATTGGACAGGAAGTCATCGTGGCATTCGAAGAGGGAGATCCAGATCAGCCTATAATCGTAGGCAGCGTTTATAGC
>JAFAXJ010000142.1 GCA_019241095.1 Verrucomicrobiota bacterium
GGACTGACTTAAGAATTCTCAGAAAGCTCGGAAATTGTTCGAACAAAGTGCATCGATTGTAAACGCTCCGGACCGGAGCATTCACCTGCATCGATCGTTCAATTTTCTCGACCATGATCGCAATAGCTCGCACCTACAAGCCTGCACGGTTCTCTAAGCCTTTTTATCAGAGTGACTTAGGCAATATTTCTGCCAGACGTCAAAATCGTCGGACAATCTCTTGAGGGCCTCGTGAACAGCACCATGCAATTTATCGATAGTCAACGAGCCGAAGCTATCTGAAAGTTTATTGACCGAAATCGAGCCCAGATGCACGTTAGCCGTCTCTGCGCCCATTGCCGATAAAAGCGCAATCTGATCTTTATGCCGTTCCGGTTCTGGTAGAGAACTGTCCAGCAAATCCAGATCGATGCGCCCGCAATCGGCTGCCACCGGGCGTATCAGCCAGTTTCCTATCACTTTCAGGAAAGGATCCGGGGAACGCACAGCTTGCTGAATCAAATCAGTAATGAGAAGCTGACCGTGCTCTAGATTCTGTGCCCAAAGCCAAGCGGAAAGCGAAACAGCCTTCAGTTCGCGAGCGATCGGTCCTCCCCGCCATTCTGATACAGCAAAAAAACGTTGATGCCCAAGACTGCCTAGGCCTTTGGGATCGCTTGCGGAAGCTTTCCAACGAAATTCGATCTGATCTCCGAGTGGCATGCCCGCAACCAGGAGCTTTTGAGCCTCCTCAGGAACTGCCGTGATGTCCGGCACGCGTTCAGTCTTTTTATAAAACCAAATGTCCCAGAACTGTGGCGGCTCTTTCAACGCTGCCCTTGCCAAGTTACGTAGCCATGAATGATCCCTGTCCAGAACGTAGGGCCGGCCACCGTTTTTCAAAATCTTTCCGTAGCCGCTCAGAAGCGATTCAAAAATCTCTTCAGGCGAAAGGAGGATGAGATTATTCTGTTTGGCAGCCAAAATGGCACTCGCCGCCACTCTAACTAGATCATTTGCAAAGGAGCAGGTCGCCACTTCGTCAAAATCGTTTACTCCCCATACGAGCCGTCCTTCCATGTCCCGCCAGGTTCCGAAGTTTTGAACGTGTAGATCGCCAACCGCTAAAACCGCAGTATCAAACCCGTACTGCTTTTCAATCTCCGGCCACAGTTCGCACCAACGATAAAATGTCGCCCTTAGGAACTGGAACTTATCATGGGCCATTTTGCGATGCTTGACTTCCAAATCTTCGGGGATGAGGGGAATTTGGCGTTTCAGCCATTCTTCATACGCTAGCGTCGACTCAACAATGTTTCGCATACGCAAATCATCAGTGAGGAAAGCGCGAGGGAAGATCAATAACTCATTTAGAATCCTGGACCAGAATCAAACTACGGCTATCATTCCTCGGGGATAAAGCCAATGAAGCCAACTATTTTCATTGACGGAGAAGCGGGGACAACGGGTCTTCAAATCAGAAAAAAACTCACGGACCGAAAGGACATCGAACTTTTGAAAATTTCCGCGAGCAAAAGGAAAGAAGAAACTGAACGGCGCCAACTTCTGAATGAGGCGGACCTTGCTATACTATGTTTGCCAGACCATGCAGCCCGGAAAGCGGTCGTGATGCTGACAAACCCTCGGACGCGCATTTTGGATGCCAGCACTGCGCATCGGGTACAAACCGGGTGGGTTTATGGTTTTCCAGAACTAGTTCCAGGCCAGAATCAGCGGATTCGAGAAGCGGCCCGGGTGTCTAATCCTGGTTGTTATTCAACCGGAGCACTGGCGCTATTGCGGCCAATTATTGATGCCGGCGTTTTGCCTCGAGATTATCCAGTCTGCATTCATGGGTTGTCCGGCTATACGGGAGGGGGCCGGTCAATGATAGAGGCGTTTGAGGCAAAAGACGGCACTCGTGTTGATGATCCGGTCCGGTTATATGCGCTGGAATTGGACCACAAACATGTGGAAGAGATTCGTCTATATGCCGGCCTGCTGCACCGTCCTCTTTTCTGGCCGGCCGTGGGAAATTTTCCTCAAGGCATGCTCGTCCAAATCCCAATTCAGCTCAGAAATATCGCTCAACGAGTGACCGGCAAAGATTTTCATGACGCCTATGCGGCGCATTATGAAGGTCAGCCATTCATGCGTGTGATGCCTTTCGAACCTCGCCCTGTCGAGTATGTCTCTCCCCAAGCCCTTCAGGGAACAAATGAGCTCGAACTCTTCATCTTCGAAAACCCGGTCGACCGCCATTTGCTACTCGTCGCTCGCCTTGATAACCTTGGTAAAGGAGCTGCCGGCGCAGCAATCCAAAACCTGGAGTTAATGTTGGACCTGAAAAGCTAAGTCACGAGTCAGCAGCCGACGAGGCTGAGAGGTAGCGAAGAGCGTCCCGAGAAACGGAAGATCCACAGCCCAGCACTTCAATGCTGGATTTCAGCATAACCGGCGTACGCCCCTTCAGAAGCGGCTGTCGAGGTCGTCAGTAAAGCGGGAGGATAGTGGCAGCTACCTCTATCCGCTTCCTTCGTTCCTTCCGCTCCCTTACAAGATTTCCTGAGCACGAGCATCGGCGACGAACTTTCGAACTTGCTCCCACAACTTTTCAGATGCCTCCGCTATCGGGCTATTCACGGTTAAGACCTGTTCTGCGCTGATATGATTTTCCGTCCAGCCACGTCCGGCTGTTTTTGCGTTGTGCAGGACAGCGACGAACCTGTCGACAGCATAAGCGAACTTTGCTTCCGGGCTTTTAGCTGCTTCGAACTCATCCCAAATTGCCCGCAATCCGACCCCTTGTCGGGCGGGCAAAACTCCGAAGATCCTATCGGCAGCTTTCTTCTCCCGCTCTACCTTCGTCTCATTCTCCGCCTGATCATAAACGAACGTATCACCCGCATCGATCTCAACCAGGTCATGGATCAGAAGCATTCGAAGGACCCGGCATAAATCGATTTTCTGCTTACAATGCTCGGACAGAATCAAGGCCGCTAAAGACACGTGCCAGCTATGTTCTGCGGAGTTTTCACGCCGACCGCCGGAGACGACATAGTTTCGGCGTAGAACAGTGTTAAGCTTATCCGCCTCGGCGAGGAAAGCGATCTGACATTCGAGATCAGTCATGACAAAGTGTTAAAGGATCATCGGAAAGCTCGCATGATTAATCCCTGCCTTAAGTAGCGAACCAAAGCCTT
>JAFAXJ010000279.1 GCA_019241095.1 Verrucomicrobiota bacterium
CGAGGAATTCTTCGAAACACGTGCTGAAAAACGAGAGATCAAAACCAGTGAGGATGTGGTTGTGAGTAAGGTCGGGCGAGAACTTTACGAAAAGTTTTTTCGCGGTTATACTCGAAAACAATGGGGCATGGATCCTTCGGAACTGGATGCTTCCGTGACATCTCGAGTTCCGACACGCACAAACCGGGACCGGCGTTATTTCACTGACGTCTACCAGTCGATGCCGGCCAAAGGCTATACAAGGCTTTTCGAAAACATGCTGGATCATCCCAACATAAAGGTCCTTCTGAACACGGACTATCGTGAGATCAAGAAATCGATCCCGTTTGAGGAGATGATTTATACCGGGCCGATCGATGAATTTTTTGGCAACTGTTACGGTAAGCTACCTTACAGATCCTTAAATTTCGTACATGAAACGCATGATTGTGAAACTTTTCAAGCAGCGCCCGTAGTTAATTACCCCAATGATTACGGATATACGCGCATCACCGAAATGAAGTATCTAACTGGGCAAAAACACCCGAAGACTAGCATTATATATGAATTTCCTCAGTCAGAAGGGGATCCGTATTATCCTGTGCCGCGCCCTGAAAATGCCAGTCTGTACCGACAATACCAACAGTTAGCTGATCAAACGCCAGGTGTTTATTTTGTAGGTCGTTTGGCATCGTACCGATATTATAATATGGATCAGGTGGTAGGAGCAGCATTAACGCTCTACGCGAAGATCAGCGGATTGAGGCGTGCCAGAGAGAGTGCATCGTTTGTGTCTCACCCTGCACAGAACGGCTCAAATGGACGTCTGGCGCGTTTGGGTGATAAAGGACCTCGGTTAGCGAACGGATCGATGGGAGCGAATTCAGTAGATACGAGTACTGAGAAGCTTGGTGCTGGCGGCGTATAGTCCAGCAGCGATCGTTTCCACTACCGCGCCGGAATAGCTTGTAGCAGAAATCCTTTGAGGTATTCAGTTTCCGGTATGTGTGGCAAGATAGGATGGTCTAACGATTGGGATAAACATCTGAGAACTCGCACGTGTTTCCGTGCATCGACCGTCGATTCAACTATCAGGTCAAGGAACATCTGTCGCGATACATGATGAGAACATGAAAACGTCGCCAGATATCCGTCCGACGAAAGCAATTGAAGAGCTCTGAGATGAATTTCTTTGTAGCCCCGCCATGCGCTGTCCAAGTTCTGCTTTGACTTAGCGAATGATGGTGGATCGAGGATAATCAAGTCGAATTTTGTATTGGCTCTGATCTGCTCCGAAAGATAGTCGAAAACATTGTTTTGAACCGCTTCGATCTCCAATCCGTTGAGAGCTGCGTTTCGCTGAATGCCGCTGACCAGGTCGCTACTGGACTCAACTGCCTGAACTCTCGTTGCCCCCCGTTTAGCACAGGCAAGAGCGAATGCCCCCTGGTTTGAAAAACAATCAAGAACCGCAGCGCTCGATGCCACTCCAGACACTATCTTGTAATTTTCAACCTGATCCAGATAAAAACCCGTCTTGTGACCTGAAAGCAAATCGACGGCAAATTTTATTCCGTCGATTTCGATCTGAAGCTCGGTGGGAGCCGTACCATACAGCACCCTGCTAATCGGTTGCAGACCTTCAGCTTTCCGAATTGGAGCGTCATTCCGCTCAATGATTGTCAGAGGTTCGGTCGACTGTCTGATCGCTTCAACAATCAGTTCCTTTTTGTGATCCATGGCGAACGTAAGGGTCTGCAGCACGATGTTACGCTCATACTGGTCGATAATAACTCCGGGCAGGCCGTCGCTCTCGCTCCAGACAAGCCTGCACGGATCGCGGTATGCTCCTATCCTCCTTCTTGATTCGATTGCTTGTCGTATCCGACGAAAGAAGAACTCGAAATCTAGTGTCTGTTTACGTCTGGAAAATCGACGAGCGACAATCTGGGAATTAGGATTGTAAATGGCTGAACCGAGGCTCCTGTCCTTGCCATCTCTCAGCGAAACAACATCTCCCGCCTGAGGTTCTCCGAAGGTCTTTAGAACCTCGGTCTTATATACCCAATCGTGGCCGCGAAAAATACGAGCTCGCGGTTTCACGACGATGCCAGCCATTCAAGCAAAAGTATAAAGCTTATGATCTCTTCCAAAACTGGATCGAGTCATCCTCGTATTCACCAGCACTAGAATATTCTGTTCCGGCATTCCGCCCTCGGCTCCCGTCCATATGCGAAGGACTACCCTGTTCTGGGTATTCAAATACTTTCCCTTCATAGTTACGGATCACAATTTTCTCATGATCGTGGTACAAAGCGTATCCAGGATTGATCGGGACTTTGCCACCGCCGCCCGGTGCGTCGATGACGAATTGTGGCACTGCATAGCCCGAAGTATGGCCGCGAAGACCCTCGATCAGCTCGATTCCCTTGGCCACCGATGTTCTAAGGTGAGACGAACCCTGAATCAGATCGCACTGATAAAGGTAGTAGGGTCGAACACGACTCATCAGCAGCTTGTGCACCAAAGCTTTCATTACTTCAAGGTCATCGTTGACGCCTTTGAGGAGCACGCTCTGATTGCCAAGTGGAATCCCGTGGTTAACGAGCATCTCCAGCGCCTTCCTTACTTCAATCGTCAGCTCGCGAGGATGGTTTACGTGAACACTCATCCACAGCGGATGAAATTCTTGGAGCATTCGGCACAATTCTGGCGTGATTCTTTGAGGCAAAAATATCGGGACGCGGGTTCCAATCCGTATAAACTCGACATGTTCGATGGCTCTAAGCCGTCTCAGAACGCCTCTCAATTTTTCATCCGAGAGAAGAAGTCCATCTCCGCCTGAGATCAGCACGTCTCTTACTTCAGAGTGAGCTTCCAAGTATTTGTAAGCCTCCTCAAAAGAGGTATGTAACTCCTGTTCACCAACTCCGCTTACGACCCGGCTCCGCGTGCAGTACCGGCAATACGAGGCACAACGGTCCGTCACCAGGAAGAGTACCCTATCGGGATAACGATGCACGAGACCGGGTACAGGCATATGCGAATCCTCTCCGCAAGGATCTGCCATCTCCATCGGGGCTTTCTCGGTTTCCTCAAATCGTGGAATGACTTGCCGCCTGATTGGACAAGCGAGATCCTCGGGATCAATCAAATTGAAATAATGAGGAGTGACGGCAAAGGCAAGCTTGTTTCGGGAAAGAATGACTCCAGCCCGTTCTTTAGGTGTTAAACGTATTTTGGAATCGAGCTGCTCTAGAGTCGTTATGCGATTTTTTAATTGCCACTTCCAATCGTTCCAGAGGTTTGGATCAACTCCGGGCCAAAATCCCGGAGCGAACGACAGGAACCGCTTGTCGGCGGTTTCGGATAAGCTTTGCATTTGAATTGACTGATCAGTAAAATAGAATCCGTAAATTGCTTGTCAACTTG
The DNA here is from genome assembly GCA_019241095.1 of Verrucomicrobiota bacterium. Taxonomy (GTDB): domain Bacteria; phylum Verrucomicrobiota; class Verrucomicrobiia; order Chthoniobacterales; family JAFAMB01; genus JAFAXJ01. The sequence continues at coordinate 3,412 of JAFAXJ010000279.1, forward strand.
AGGCCTGTCGGGTGTGGGATCGAGCTAATCAGGTTTGCTTCTTCTTGATTGCGATTGTCGCGTTGTGGGCACCAGCCTGGGAACATGAGCCTTTCGAACACGGTTGTGAGCATTCCGGCATTTGAAGCTTATTCGCTTTTGATCAATGCAATGGCATCATCAAAAAAAGGTAGTATAAACGTTTCTCGTGATATTCTGTTCTGAATTATGAGCGTACTGAATCGCGTGCCGGCCTTTTTAGGTGGAGGAACTATTTTTTCAAAGGTGTTCGCGGCCGCATTATTTGCGAATACAGTAGCTCCGCTTACTCCAAAAGATATTGCGCACCAGTTGAATGATGCTTACACCGCTGTCTACGATAAAGTTGCGCCCACTGTGGTGGTAATCGATGTAGAAAAGGACGGTCATCAATCAGAGTCCCATGATCCGATGGACGGATTCGATTTCTTCTTTCGGGGACCTAGGGACGATGGAGAACAGCCGGATCAAAGCGAGGGTTCTGGGTTTATCAGCCGCTCAGATGGCTACATCATTACCAATAATCACGTCATTGAAGGCGCAGATAAGATCCTGGTGAAGCTGAAAGATGGGCGCAGTTTTTCGGCACGGGTGATTGGAGTAGATGATCGCACTGATATCTCTGTAATCAAGATTGAAGCTAGCGGTTTGCCGGTTGCGACTTTTGCGGATAGCGATCAGGTCAAAGTGGGGGAGTTAGTCTGTGCTATAGGAACTCCATACAAATTTGCTTACACTTTCACTACCGGGGTCGTCAGCGCTAAAAGCCGCAATGAACTTCTGAGCGACAAATATGAAGATTACATTCAGACGGACGCGGCGATCAATCCGGGCAATAGCGGCGGCCCCTTATGCGACATTGACGGGCAAGTGATCGGAATCAACACCTTGATACACGGGCTAAACCGAGGTTTGGGGTTTGCGATATCAAGTAATTTAGCCAAAAAGGTCAGCGAAGCTTTGATTGCTTCCGGCCGAATCGTCAGGCCCTGGCTTGGGATCATTATCGAAAGCTTGGATGATCAAAATCCGAGCGACATATTCAAAGGACTGAACAAGGGTGTCGTGGTTCGGACCGTTCAGGCAGACACTCCAGCGGCGAAAAGCGATTTGCGCCCCGCCGATGTCATAACGGATGTGGACGGAGTTGCAGTGGCAAATGCTCGAGACTTGCAGAATGAGATCTTGAAGAAGAAGATAGGCGAGCACGTCTTATTGGGAGTTTGGCGGAATGGCAGAAGAATGAGCGTAGACGTCAAGACCGAAGAGCTTCCGAACGATCCCAACCGCTTAGCTACCAATTCACCGTTTATGCCGCCGAAAGAAAACCTGGCGACTGGTTTTGGGGCCAAGGTCGAGGATGTTACTCCCGACCTGGAACGGAACTTTGGACTGAAATCGGACTCGGGTGTGGTGGTAGTAGAAGTGGTGCCTAGCAGCCCCGCAGCACTGGCCGACATTCATGTTGGCGATCTCATAACAGAGGTGGGAAGAACCGGAGTCACTAACATAGATTCCTTTCAAAGCGCTTTAAACGAGCAGAAAGGAAAGCCTAATTTACTTCTGTTGCTTGATCGGAAAGGTGTTAAAACCTATTCCATCGTCAAAACTGTGAATTAGCCGCCCGGAGAGCACCTGAGCCGGCTTTCGTGTCTCCAAGCGGAACTACGCTGGAAGAGTGACCTGGTAGGAAATCAGATGAAGAGGATTAGCGAAACTGGCCGATCCCAAAGATTGAGGATAATAAACGTTCTAAAAAAAACCCAAGGGCTGTCAGTTGCTGAGCTGGGAGTGGCATTGAGGCTCAGCTATATGGGGGTTAAAAGGCACTGTGAGGAACTCGAGCGTCAAGGATACGTAGACACCTGGCGTCGGCCGAAGCCAATTGGAAGACCAGAGAAGGTGCATCGCTTGACACTGAAGGCTTTGACCTTTTTTCCGACTGCGAGCAACAGCGCGACGATTGCGCTTCTGAATGCCGCAAATCGATTGTATGGGCATGCAGCTGCGGAAAAGCTCCTGTATTCAGTCTTCAACGCGAAGACAGACGAGTATCTAAATCAGATTCGCGGGCACACCGTCATCGATCTTGCGAGGGCGTTAGAACGAATCCGGGATAAAGAGGGTTACCTTTGCGAGCTAACCTGCGAGGAACCTCTCGTGCTGACTGAATATCATTCTCCTATTTACGATTTACTGACCGCCTTTCCACTGGTGAGACGTTTGGAGCGTGAGATGATGGAACGGGCTTTAGGTGTTCGCCTTGAGAGACACGAGGAAATGATTTCTGGCTTGTATCGCTGCCAATTCAAAATGCTGACGTGAGGAAAACAACGATCAGCCGCGCTATGGCCGCTGGT
>JAFAXJ010000582.1 GCA_019241095.1 Verrucomicrobiota bacterium
CGCAGGCAAGATTGGTTGCAAAAAAGAATTGACCATTTGACGGCCGCTTCCGGAAATCAGTAAGGCCGCGGATGTAAGGGTTGGTAGGAAATAGATCCCAAATTCGTCCTTTAACGTGTACAGGCTCGGTCTCCGGGCCTGTATGCATTTTAAGATTCTCTGATTTTTTCCTGCAGCAGTCTTGCAAGCTGTTCTGCCCGGTCCTGGATAGCTTTAACTTCCATATACATCAGTTCATAGGCATCACGGTCATTTCCCGTTCGACTGACTGCAACCAGGTGAATGATGCCTTTTTCGAACTGATCGATAACGTTCTGTAGTTCAGGATCGGGAATCATATGATAGGATTGCCCATATTATCCGCGATATTTGCCCAGACAAGCTGGTGCTTCATTAATCGTGAGGTATACGCGGGCGTTTGTCAGATCTCAATTTGCCCGCATTGCAGCGCTGATCCGCTATTGCCTATATTCCGACGGCTACGCGTCGCTCTACCCTAGGACTAGAATCCCACCCCGGCATTTACCGCCAGAGTCGCGAGACATTCGATTCATAACAACTCATTGAGATGCCGCCAGGAATGGCCGGCTCGAAGGAAATAGCACATTAGAATCGGCCTATCAGTCCAGGATAACACCCGCTTCGCCGCGTAAAGATTTGATTGGATACATTGGGCCTTGCTTAGATCGGGCATGGTCAATCTTTGCTCGACTAAGGGCGTTCAGCTTCGATTGTTTGCGTGTTTTTCAACGCTTGCGGTTCTATTCTCGCAGGAGGTTCATGGTCAGTTACCCGAATTTGCTAACCCTGCCGCGCCGCCGCCACCTCCCAGTTTCGCCAAACCTGAAGCAATACCGCCGTCCCCCTTTGGAGATTTAGGTGGTCTGCGTGAGAACCTCTTGAAATACGGGTTCAAGATAGGAGGCATCTACACAGGAGAAGTATTCGGCAACCTGAGCGGCGGATTCAGGCGAGGAGCAATTGCGGAGGGCCTGCTTGAACTGGATCTTGACGTCGATCTGGAGAAATTCATTGGGCTACAAGGTGGAACATTTCACATTTCGAGCTTCGAAATACACGGGCCAAGTCTCACTCGAAGCTACACACACGATTTAAGCGTTGTAAGCAATATAGATGCTTTCGATACCGCGCGAATTGCCGAGTATTGGTATCAGCAGAATCTACTCAAAGACAAGGTTTCATTGAAGATCGGCCAGTTTTTGGCCGATAATGAGTTCTACTATTCAGATTACGGTAACTTGTTCATCTGCGGGTCGTTTGGCGCCTTCACTTTTTTCGAAGACAATTTTCCGTTTGTATCGACCTATCCCATGTCTGCGCCTGGAATTCGTCTTCTCCTTGAGCCCACGTCCGCGCTTGATTTACGTGCAGCTGTCTTCAGCGGAAGCACGCTTTCGGAAAAAGAGAACAACATATCTGCTCCTAACATTCGAGCTAAGGATGGTGTGTTGTCTCTTTACGAGATTTCCTACAAAACCAATCACGAAGATAATTCAACGGGGCTACCTGGGAGCTATAAAATCGGCGCGATCTATCACACTCGCTATTCCGGGGAACTGAATGGGAATCTAAATGCGCAGAATCGAGCGGCGTACGGCATTTATCTTACGATCGATCAGGCGGTTTGGCAGAAGACATCATCTAATCAGGAGAGCAAAGGTCCGAGTCTCGGGTTCTTTACCCGTCTAGGACTGATCCCTGAAGATTTCGGCTTCGTTTCGCATTATGTGGAGGGAGGTCTCAATTTGAATGGTTTAATTCCTGATCGAAATGATGACATTTTCGGAATAGGTGTCACTCACAGCGGAATCAGTCATCGGGCCAGCGCTGCCAGTGCGCATGTTGGCGGCCCGAGTTACGGTTCGGAGACAGTCATCGAGGTAACTTATAGCGCGAAGATAAATGCGTGGCTAAGGCTGCAACCGGATTTCCAGTATATAGTTAACCCCGGTGCAACCTCCGAACTACAAAATGCGATTGTTTTAGGCCTGCGTTTAAACGCGACCTTCTAATCTTTGTTCAAACGTAGCAAGATCGGGAGTGCACCAGGATTGAAGCACGGCATCTTTTGCCGCGTACAACTAGATGGCCGGACTCAACCTTAAGGAGGTCGCGCGAGCATTACGCAATCTCGAGTTGACCTGTTAGCGGTTTGCCTCGCAGCGACAACTACCTTTCAGGCGGTAAAACCCGTTCCGGGTGGGAAACATCGCCTGGTTCTTCCGCCCCTTTAACATCCTCTGGTTCAATGGGAGCAGCCGTTTTGTCTCCCTCTGCCCCATGCGTTAAATAAAGGGCAAGGCCAATAAAAGCGATGCTTCCGGCAACGCATAACATGTCCACAGGTCCCCGAATAGTGAACTTAAGGGCATCCTTGAAAATTTCCACTATAAGAATGATCAGGATGACTTTACCTAAGCGGGACTTCAGGGCGTCAAGTGAATCAACCAGCAAGATCCGGCGAGCTTGGACGAGGGGAGCTAAGAAAAGCTCGTAGAGTCCAAATCCAAATATCAGCATGAATGCTCCGAGAAGATAACCGTCAAACACGCCAATCAGGTGCGAAGTGACATTAGCAAGCAGATTTTCTCTGGCAGCCGATGTCAAATTTGAGTCGTAGTAACCGACGGCTTCCCAAAGTACGCGCACAGCCTCGAAACTAATGATCAAAAACAAAATTAAACTGGCGAGGACACTTATAATCACTGCCATGAGGACTACTAGACGCGTGTTCCACAGGACGGTCTCGAAGGCGTATCGTAAAGAGCGCATAGACTGCTTAGCTGCGACAAAAGACTAGAAGCGGCGCCTTGTCCATCACCGACTCAAGCTCTGTCAGCAGGTATTTGTAAGATCCTGTTTCGGGCTGATCAGATCAGGACACACACAATATCAGGAAACCAATGGCATCCAGGTGACTCAAACCTGCATCCCAAGCGGCACTGGCAACGAAGCAACATCATGCCTGACAAGAAAAAAGATTCTTCCGAATCGATAAAAACAGCTAAGAAGAAACAGAAACCTTTAGGATTACGCAAAGGCCAGACTTCCGCCGATAAAAGCGGAACGAAAAAAGGGGAGAAAGTACAGTGGAACTGGGGCAAAGGCACAGGGGAGGGCACTGTAAAAGAAGTTCATGAGGAAAAAGTGACAAAAAAAATCAAAGGTAAACAGATATCTCGGAATGGGTCTGCGGAGGAACCTGCTGTTCTGATAGAACAAGAGAATGGCAATAAGGTCTTGAAATCCGCTTCTGAGGTGAAAGCGGTAAAGGGGAAATCTAAGTAGAGGAGGGCGTGGATCCAGCAGCAAAAGAGCTAGGAGCCGAGTAGCTGAAGAAGCCGAGGGACCAAGGGTTCGCTGGGCAGCGAGGAGAGAAATGGAACGATGGGACGAGTAGAGCGAGATTGCAGCTCAGCATTTCAGTGCCGAACTCGGGGCATTCACTTGGCGCAAGCCGATCTTCTGTTTTTCCGCCCATTCACGAGCATTAGAGCATGCGCCCTGGAACGTAATCCCTTGCCAAACCAGCAACCAAAAAAAGCCATCCGGTAAAGAATGGGCTGGTATAAGGGCCGAGCGTCTAAAGCCTTGTAATCTGCACTCTCTACAAAAAATGAGCGCAGATTACAAAGCGCTGTTGATCACGCCCGCCCAAGGAAGTTCTGGGGGGACTGCCATGCCATTGGAATGCTGGCAACAAGCAATTAAGCGGGGAGAGCGTTAGATACATCCCCGTAATGCTTTCGCGACGTTGGATTCCCTTGTTCTGTCTTCGGCAGCACGCGAAGGGCAGCGAGATTGAACGGAGCGAATTCGGGTTCCGGAATTTCCGGTTCCCCGTGGCTTTTTAAGATCAAGCTGTTCAACACAGCTATCAGTACGAAGTTATGTGTTTCCATAGTATGTTTTGTGAGGTTCTGGTTGTTTTCAGGACCGGTTAGCGACATACCAACCGGCATTTATCGAGACCTGCGATTGGCCACAAACGTGGTAACCGCACGTGGCGATATCACAAGCGCGATCATAAGAAGCACGACTACGAAGTCGGCAACCGCTTTAATGATTTCCATTCTCTATCTTTCTTTCACAGGTTTTACCGTGAGAAGAAGACACAGAATATTGTTCCAAAGTGGAATCCCTATCCTGCCTTCTCTCAGCATCCTGGACCAGTGGTCCTAATCGAAACACCTTCCAAAATGCCCAGAGAATTACCTCTTGGAACTTCGATAGGGTAGCAGAGATTCGAAGGCTGTCAAGCGACTGACAAAGCTTGAAGCCGGGTGGATATGAACCCAGGCGGAGCAGCTTCGACAACACCTGGAGATGTACATTCCAAAGATTTCAGGATGTTTTTTCTCTTGATCGGCAGGCTGTTCAGTTACGTCCCAGCGGCTCCTTCCGCTTCACTTTCGAACAGAGTCGCCTGCGTAGGACGTAATTGGTGCAACTCGGTTATCGCTTTCTCAATTTCTTTCAACGCTTCTGCCAGAGTTGGACTCATTTGGGGTAGATCTGGCGCTAAGTTCCGCAGGCGCCCCGCCATCCACCTAAGAAGGTCTTCCGCTGTGCCAAAATCCCCTACGTTAAATACCCGGTACTTATCCCAAGCGCTCCCTTTGGCTTCTTCGCTGAGCATCTCCCCGAATCGAATCTGTACCAACTGACGAATCAGTTCGCTTACCATGTAGCCGTCCCTTCCGTGACAACGGCGGTCCGTTTCCCGCAATCGCTCTATTCCCGTGATACTCCAATCTTCGTAGTACAATTGGGCTGCGGTCAAAACTGCCGTTTGTCCTTCTCTGGTGCTCGCCAACTCTTCGATAACCTGCCCGAGGATGTACTGATAATATTGCTCAGCGTCATCGAATCGATGCTGCAATTCCGCGGATTCGTCATACCGCTTTTTAACCGTAAGAACTTGTATCGAGTGAATAAGCTCCTCGCGAATTGCCGAACGGATACGATTCCGGTATCGAATGGCTTCTTTACCCATCTGATCCCAATCTGCGAGCAGTGGGTAAAAAAAAGCGACAATGTTAACGTGCCCGAGATCTTTTGAGTTATATCGGCACGAAAAATAGGGCGGCTTCCTTGGTTTTCCTTGCTTGAGACGAATTGTCGCGTGCGATACAGAAAAACCAATCGCTAACGATTGCAACAGATCTTCGGCGTAACGAAACTCGCTCAGGAGAATATCAGTTGGTTCCTGTTCCCAGTCTGCTCGAGAATCAATCGCCTCCAATACTAGTCCCTTCTGAAGATGCAGGAATCGCAAATCAGATCAATTCAAGCAAATCGTTAATGGCGCACCTCTATTGTTCCGTCCAAACGTTTGCTCAGGTCGATCGGATCACCGATACACACTTCATCAGGTCTGATTTGGTACGCCCAAACTTCAAAAAATGTCAAACGCGACTGACCATAACTGGTCGTAAATGCCGCATCTACCGCGTCAAGTCCATGAGCAATCTTTATGCGTCCCATTCGAGCCACATTGAATCGAGCGTCAAACGCACACCACTGTTTCCCTAGATAGACTTCGTAGTAAGCGTGAAAGTCCATTGGCGTGCCCGGGTCTATAGTGCCGATATCCGGCAAGTAGGCAGTTGCGTAACGGGCAGGTAAATTGAATGTTCGACAGAGTGCGATAGCAACGTGAGCCAGGTCCCGGCATACGCCATAGCCGTTCTGGATGATCTCATATGCAGATGTATCAGGACGTCCCGCGCCAAATCGATACTCAATATTGTGATTAACCCACTCTCGTATTGCCAAAACACGTTCAATACCATTTCGGGTTTGGCCAAAATGCTCCCATGCAAAGTCCATCAGTTTGTCAGAATCTACATACCTGCTAGGGAGAGTATAGCGAAGGTACGGAGAAGGAACTTGGTCTACCGGAACAAATTCTTCTCGCCATTCAAAATCCTCAGTTATTGCCGGAACTTCCACGATCGCATCGTAACGGAACTCACTACTGCCCGGGAGGAGTGTTGTGCGACAGACCAGATTGCCAAACGGGTCTTGGGATTCGTTGAAAGACACCTCATGTCCTAGGAAAAGGCTCTCGACAACAACACGTTGAGCCTCGTCAGGCTGAGCTTTCAGTATGACGCACACGGGTGTGACAGCAGATGTTTCGTATGCAAGTCTGCAGCCGATTCGTACACTTAAGTTTGAACTAGGGATCTCCATCAGTTTTGAACGCGCACCTTATCATTGCAAAGCGTGAGATGCACCCCTACCTGAGCAAAAGTTTACCCTGACAAAAATAGCCCGACCCTGAACGAAACTAGACAGAGACGAGCACTTTCCTCGTACTGGTTACTAGTTGCTGAAGGGTATAAGGCTTAGTTAACACTTCCGCAACGTGCATCGCATCTAATTCTTCCTGGTCGAAATGAAGGTCGTATCCAGTCGCAATGATCGCCCTGGTTTGCGGGAATGATCTGTTTATCCAGCGCAGCAACTCCAATCCGGTCATGCCGGGAAGCCCAAAGTCGAGAAAAACCAGCTGAATTTCTGGCGACCGCGTCAGTGTCTCCAATGCGTCAAAACCGTTAAATGCGGTAAAAACCTTGTAACCGGCGGCCTCTAAGCCGTAAGTAACGTATTGGAGCAACTCTGGTTCGTCGTCGACCACAAGAACGGAAACCGACGCTGTTTTCACAAAGACTTGTTACTCAAAAAGAAGTTTTGCTGCCGCTCGCTCACGGGCCGGCCCAGGAACTCAAGCACCTGCAGCATATCTTCCCATACCTTGCGTTTTTCGGTCAGAGCTTGATTTCGCAGCAAAAATGAAGGGTGAAAAGTGGCCATCACAGGGATTCCGCCAAATTTTCTCCATTGCCCGCGAAGATCTTTCATAGGCGCTGTTGCGTTAAATAGCCCTCTCATCGCCACGCCACCCAATGCAACAATCGCTTTTGGTTGTATTAAGTGAATCTGCTCGCGAAGGTAAGGAAGGCAAGTCTGCATTTCTTCCAAATTCGGAGCTCTATTACCAGGTGATCCTTCCGGGATATCCGGGCGGCATTTTAGTACGTTCGCTATATAAACCTCAGAGCGTGCAAATCCCATGGTCTCAATAATTCGAGTCAGCAGTTGCCCTGCCCGCCCGACAAATGGCTGCCCAAGCCTGTCTTCCTCGGCACCGGGAGCCTCCCCTACAAACATGAGATCCGCCTCTAAGCTGCCTACTCCGAACACTACATTCTGGCGAAATTCAACTAGGTGCGGACACTTAGAGCAAGCAAGCACTCGCAATCTCAATTCCTCCATCGCCGGTCCTATTGAATCCGCTTCTCGGGTCCCCCCTGAATGGTTGTGGCTTTTCGAATCAGGTAAGGTCGAAGGAGGTCGTTTTATATCAAGAGACCTAAGTCGTCCTATCCGGGCCAGAATCGATTGATTTGTCCTAACATTACCGAATCGTAAAGCTTCAATGACCAAGCTCACACCGTGCTCGAAAGATTGCGTCATCGTCTGAACCTTCGTGCCGGAAATCGTGAGGTATTTGAGCCTCGAACTCCAACCATTTTTCAGTTTGCGGATGGAAAAACCCGATTCTCCAGGCGTGCAACAAATGTCTGGGATAATGGTCGGGCGATTTACCATAAACTTTGTCACCAACAATGGGATGCCCGATACTTTTCAGGTGCACGCGAATTTGATGGGTCCGTCCGGTAAAAATCCGGCAGAGTAGTAATGAGCGTCGTTCCAATTTCTTCAGAACCCAAAACTTTGTTAAAGCAGTTCGGCCGTGTATCGATACGCTCATTTTTTTTCGATCGATAGGATGCCGTCCAATAGGAGCTTCAATCGACCCGCTTTGCTGCACGAAATGGCCGATACAGAAGGCGAGATAATATTTGTGAACTTTGCGGCTCGAAAACTGTGCGCTCAGGCGTTTATGCGCCAGATCACGTTTGGCGACGACCAGGCAACCGCTGGTTTCCTTATCAAGCCGGTGTATTATTCCGGGCCGAAGTTCGCCGCCAATCCCGCTGAGGTTGGCGCAACTATGCAAGAGTGCATTCACGACGGTGCCGCGATCGATACCTGCGCCAGGATGAACGATCATGCCGGCTGGCTTATCGACAACGATCAAATCGTCGTCCTCGTATAAAACTCCAATCCTGATATCTTCCGGAGCCAGATACACCTGCGTCAGCGGCCGCTCAATATACCGTACAATATCACCCGTTCGGACTGTTTGCGCCGGCTTCGATATTCGTTCGTTGAGTAATATATGCCCATCAGCGATCAGATCCTTGATTCGGCTTCTCGAGAGTGAAGCTAGTTTCCGGGTCGCGTAAAGATCTAAGCGCTGCTTAGAATCAGCGGCATTCACCTCGAATGTCTCGCTTGCAACAGGCATCCTAACCGCGCACGGCTAATACGGCGTCGCGAAACTCCTCCAGTAAAGAATGTGGGTCGGCTGCACGCATCAGCGATTCCCCAATTAAAGCAGCATCCACTCCCGCCGCTGCGACTCGCCGAACGTCTTCAACAGTGCGAATTCCGCTTTCACTTACGACAACACAATGGTCCGGAATAAGGGGCGCTAGTTTCTCAGTAACCTCTAGTCTCAAATCGAAACTAGCCAGATCTCTATTATTAATCCCAAGGAATTCCGCGTTTGCTTCCAGAGCGCGTTCAAGTTCAGACTCATCATGAACTTCCACTAGGCAATCGATTCCAATATCTTGCGCAGCGGTCATCAGGTGCGCTAAATCATCTTTCAAAAGAGCTGCGACAATAAGCAGCACGCAATCTGCTCCAGCCAGCGCAGCTTGATAGATTTGCACTTCGTGCAGAGTGAAATCTTTTCTTAATAATGGACGGTTAACTTTTTTCCGGATAAGAGCCAAATAATCGAGATGGCCGTGAAAAAACCGCTCATCTGTCAGAACAGAAATACAGGTTGCTCCAGACTCGTCATAGATTTGGGCCGTTCGCAGCGGGTCAAAATCCTGAACGATAACGCCGGCAGAAGGCGATGCTTTCTTCACCTCTGCAACAAAACCAAATGGCTCATTTAACAATGGTTCTTTGAAAGACCGAAACGGCGTCAGAGACTTGGCGCGAATTTTCCATTCTTCGTTGTGGCCCAGCCAAGGTTCGATTTCTTTGCGTTTATATTCGACAATCTCCGTCAAATGGCTCATCGAGCGAAAATTAGCATCACCCCTGCGCGGAGTCCACGAAACAGAAAACCGGAATCGGGGGTCATTATGCTCCTTACAGGATGAAATCCCGCATTGCTGGCACCTCTCGGTTCTCCGGTCAACCGCTTCTGAAGGGCGTACCCCATGGGAGTATTACTAAGGCCCCAGCACTCAAGGGCTGTGTACAAGAGTTTCCTTCGGCTCGAGACCCTCGCGCCGGCGCCCTCCCGACGCCTGACTCGATAAATCTGTGTGATTGCCGAGCTGTTTCCGTTAGATTTCCGTTTCTGAGCTCATGATTCCTGTATCTTCTGAAAAAACTGTTTTGCCCAGTGGCTTTCAGGCTATTCCTCTGAGGAACGAGGATTCCGATGCGCCGATAGCGGTTTGTCTGCTTTTTCGTTCTTCGCAAGCTCCGAATTTGATTCTGCTCAGAGAAAGCTTCACAACATCTATTTACCTTGGCTGTTTGGCCGATCGTTCCGGGGATGTGAAAGCGTGGCTGGAGATCTGGGTCCAAGAATCGGAACGCCTCTCGCGAAGTTTTCGTGTTTATTTCAATTCGCTGTCCAACGTTGTTCTAGATCGTCGTTGGCGGGACAGGGTCCAGACGTTTCGCTTGCTCAATCACAATGACCTGATCGAAACCGGCTGGGAAAACGAGAACCCGTTGCCAGCATTTATTGAAACAAAAAACGGCGAAATCGTTCATCCCCGAGTATCGGGTTCCAATCTCGTATTATGCAGAGACGATTCGGCACTCATAGCGGCTGGTTTGCCTCCCTACACCGCAACGTTGCATCGCTATGTGTGGACCGGTTCCAGCGGGAACACGTTCTGGGCCATTTCTAAGGGAGCGCCCCAACCTGCGGGAGTCGGACATATAGGGGAAATCACACCAGATCTTGTTCCTTTTAATCCTGGAGCTGGTTTATTTATGGTTCGGGTGTTGTCACCGCTGAATTTGACGGGTTTCGCTGATCTTCTTGGTGGTAAATCTTGGACCGGTCCCGCGGGTTGGACAGGGAATTTCGGAGGTCCTTATGCTTTGCTGCATGATCCCACGGCATTAATCGAAGGCGGTGCCCATTTGTTCGCGGGACGGGCCGGTAAAACCGGACGTTTGATGGAGATTTTGCACCTTAAAATTAACCTCGTATACCAACTGCTGGCTCAGCTCCGGGGTGCAATCCAAGATCAACAATTGCCGTTTCTGCAACTGAATTCTGAGAGTTTTCAGGTTGCGCTTTCAGAAACAGGCGCCGGTTTGCCATTTTTCTGGACGGCACGCGTAAGGCTTGTGGAATCGATCTGTTCCGTTCCAATACAAATTAAAACCAGTGAAGCTCGCTATTTTGTTCCAGCAGAGGATCAGGCATCTTCTATCTATCGACCTCAACTGTTTTCAGTTCCCGCAACGGGTCATGCTAATTTGCGTATCCGGAAGGTGCTTCCGCCCGTCTCAGATGGGGTCGTCCTGGAAGCAACTCTTGTGAGTGATGAGCCATTGCATATAGCAGCCAATGATCTAATTCATCTTGAATTGGTGCTTCCGGAGGAAAGAATTGATCTTTACGGTAGACTGGACGCGTCTCAAGCACTGGCTGCGGGAGAGACGCGGCTGCGAACACTACCGCAAAGATTCTCAGAGACGACTCGAGCAGCCCTGATCAAGGTTGCTGGAGCCTCGGTAACGCACGCCACATTCGAAGTTTTGCCGTTACTTTCGTCACCTTTCGACATGTACTCTGCGGCAGTACTCGCAATACGTATTCTGATGGTTGATGACGAGAACACCCTTGCATTGGCCCTCGATGAGGTGCTCAGCCTTGCTCGTCAAATCTCTGCGGAGTATGACTCGAATTTGCTGTTCAGTGAACGGATTCAAAGGATTGTTCAGCGCGATCAGAGATGGGTAGAATCACTGGGTCCTCAAAGGATCGCTCGAGCGCCCGCGCTTCGCGAAATCGCATCGCGAATCATTCCGCCTGAGCTCTGGTGGGAGACGATTGGTTTTGTCACCTGCCTTTTTCCAGGGATCGGGCCGGACAGCTTTGCTCGCGATCTCGGTGATGCGCCGCCGTGGGCGCTTCACCGGGTATTTGATGATGCATTGGCCCAGTTGGAATTACTGCAGCTGCGTTCTCGAAGTCTGATCGTGAGTGACTGGCTACAAAACGCAGAAATGCAGGAGGTTATCGCGGATCTGGCCTAGGTGCCAAGTCAGCGGACACTATCTAGGGATAACCCCTGGAGAGCAAACGCAAAGCTGTCACCTGTCTCAGGGCAATACAGCCCACACCTCAACAATTCGATTTTTAGCTAGCTCTTTGGGATCTAGAAGGTTGGTCCCGCCCATCGGGACGGGATGAATTACGTTCAAGACCCCGCACTGAGTGCGCAAGGCATCACTGACCGATTGGGCGCGAGCTGTTGAGATCTGAAGGTTTCGCTGGTCATCACCCTGTATGTCAGCATAGCCCAGAACCACCAGAACCAGAGTAGGATCGTCTAACAGTTTCTTGATCTGAGGCCGCTCAAGCTGAGTCTTCATCATCGCGATATCCGGCGAGGTGATGCGCGTATTCGAAGTATCAAAGGGAACTGTGAAGAGCCGACCCATTCCATGTGCTCTGTCGACAGACTCGTAAAGACGCTGCTTACTTTGCTCTGAGACGTTAGGCATAGCATCAATCCGTTTGAGGACAGCACGTTTTACCTCAGCAATTTCCGGAAGTTCGATATCCAGATTGATGGCCCCGGCGGTTGGTTCGGGTGTTGCTGCAGGCAGGACCGTGGGGGTAGGTGCAGGTGTCGGCGGGATTGTAGGTGTCGGCTGGACTGTTGGTGTTGGAATGGGCGTAGGCGTCGGAGTTGGCAACGGGGTCGCGATTGGTGTTGGACTTACAACAACCACCACCTTATTCGGCGGGGTCATAAGCGTCCAAATTACCGCTCCTATAGCGAGCAGCAGCACGAGTAGCACGCCTAAGAGAATGAAGAGCGTCGCGGACGAACTCTTGCGTGGGCCAATGGGTTCGAGGGGTGAACCGCACTCGGGACAGCGAAAATCCTTCGTAACAACGGTTATCTTCTCGTTGCGATATGCTAGTTTACAGCCTGAGTAGTTGGTGCACTTGCCGATCCGTTGTGCCATAGCATGGAAAAGGCTCATATAGCTCTGATTTTGAGATAGGGTCAACCGCCGATAAGGAGAAAGCAGATTAATAGACGGAATATAATCCTGTCGGGTGAGGGTGTCCGAAGCGCTTCGCGGCAAAAAAGCTGGTCTAAAACGCGGATAGCAGTTAGTTCACCCATATTGAGCTCAGTCATATGAGACGATTGGAACATCTAACTATCGAGGAGCTGAAAGAGGGCCAAGATCGAATTGTCCATTTGCGTGGATCAGCCGATATTCTCAGCCTGCAATCGGTTCAGGAGCTTCTGGATCGATGTAACAAGGAGCAAGTGCGATGCCTCTTTATTGATCTTTCCGCTACCCGATTCATTAACAGTCCGGTTTGGGCGGTCATCACCTTGTACGCTCGCAAACAAAAAAGCCGGGTTGCCGTGATAGGAATGACTGAAAGAATACGCGGCTCTTTTGCGATGATGGGCCTTCACAAAGAATTGTATGCGTTTTCGGACCTGGAGGTTGCTCGACGGGAGCTTGGTATCAAACAGGACTCATGATAACAAACCGGATCGGCTATCTCGAGCTAGTGAAGCGCCTTGTAGGGTGTACTGGCACGGTTGTATTGCGGCCTTCTTCCGTTGTTTTCGATGATTTATTCTGTCAAATAAGAACGATCGGCCTCGGAGCTATACCGACGGCGGTTCTCATTGCAGCAACAGCCGGCTTTGTCCTGGCCTTGGTTCTGGAGGTGCAGCTAAGCCAGTTAGGCAAAGTCGAATTGATACCCACCTTACTTTGGGTCATTCTCACCGAACAGGTCGTTCCGATCGGCGTCGCTCTCGTGTTTACGGGCAGAAGCGTTTCAGCGATGACTGCTGAGCTTGGCGCCATGCAGGTTTCCGAAGAGATAAAAGCTCTATTTACGATGGGAATCGATATTTTTCCATTCTTGTTAGTTCCGCGTTTTTTGGGATTCCAGGTTATGCTCCCGATTGTAACTCTGGTCTGTGTCTATGCTTCTTTGTTAGGGGGCTGGATCCTCTGCGCTGTAGCGCTTAGAATGGGAGCAGGAGAATATATCTACTATGCTTTCGACGAAGCGAGTCTGTCTAGCGTGATATTCGCGTTAGTCAAAAGTGTCCTGTTCGGCTTCATTATTTCGACCATCTCATTCTATAAAGGCTTGAATGTCCGAAATGGCTCAAGAGAGATAAGCGAGGCGACTACCCAAGCGGTAGTGAGTTCCGTGATAGTTGTTACGCTTGCTAACGCTGGGGTCACGTTGTTACAACTCGTGTGAAGATTGCCGAGACGATGCTCGATAACTCCAGGCGGGAACCTGTGCTTGAGGCGTTGGAGATAACTAAGACGTTTCCGAATGGGAAAACTGTCCTGAATAGCGTTAGCTTTCAAGTATATCCGGGAGAGACTTTTGTCATACTTGGTGGAAGTGGATGTGGAAAAAGTACTCTGCTTAATATTCTTATCGGAGTCTTGACGCCAACCAAGGGGAGTGTACGCCTGTTTGGAAAGGAGCTACATCGGCTTCGTGGTGAGCAACTGAAACAGGTACATATCCGATGCGGCATGTTATACCAATCAGGCGCACTGATCGAATCGCTCTCGCTGCTGGAAAATATTCGTCTGCCGCTTCGTGAGCATTATCGCAATATATCTACGGAAATATTGATTGAAACTGCGCGACTGAAGCTGCGCATGGTAGGACTGGAAGAGCATGCTGATAAACGGCCTTCCGGGGTGAGTGGCGGTATGAAAAAACGAATCGCTCTGGCCCGTGCTTTGGCTTTAGATCCTGAATTAGTTTTTGCCGATGAACCAACCTCCGGTTTGGATCCAGTAACGACCTACGAGATTGACGAAATGTTTGATCGCTTAACCGGCCGTATTGGCGCTGCCGCAATTGTTGTCACCCACGATTTATCCAGTTTCTCAAGAATTGCTGATCGAGCAATGATGTTGGGAGGTGAACGGGACGGAGAATGGCAAGGTCGAATGATTATGGAAGGTAATAAAGCCGACTTTAGACAATCCGATCATCCGGTCGTGCGCCGCTTTTTAGATCTGGGCGACGCTGA
>JAFAXJ010000181.1 GCA_019241095.1 Verrucomicrobiota bacterium
CTAGCGTCTACGGTGGTGCTGACTCAAATTATCGAAAACGCTGCCGCGGCAATCATTCTGGCGCCAATCGCTTACCAAATTGCGCGAGAAGCGCACGCCGATCCCAAGGCTTTCATGGTGGGCTTAGCGATCTGTATCTCAACTTCCTTTTGCACCCCAATAGCTCACGAGACGACGATGCTCGTCATGGGTCCCGGCCGGTATCGCTTTAAACACTATCTATTGGCTGGCAGCGGAATGGCCTTGCTCGCATGGCTGATCACAACGTTTGTGACGCCAATCGTTTGGAGGTTTTGATCAGCAACAACGACAGTGGAACCATTGTCGAAACAGCTTTATGGCGCTGATTCATTGGGCTGCCCTATCAGAATAGCGCGAACTTGCCGAACCCAGCGTGCCGGCCGTTTCTCGCCTGGTACTACAATTCGTAGAGGGCCTTGCAATGACGAGAGGAGCTGACCGTCTTTCTGGTCCGCCAACAAAATTGTCCTCTCTGTCAGTGCTGGGTCAATTTCGGCCGTTGCGAAAACGGCACGATAGCCATCGGCGGCTACAATCAAAATGTATTTAGCAACTGTTTCACGGCTTGGAATCGTTCCGGCATTTAAACGCAAGCTGACCGCACGCAGCACATCGGTAAGTGAAACACCGCCGTAAGTGATGTCCCGGCCATCGCGATCTTTGACTCGAACCGTGGAGCGAGGTAATCGGGCAAATTCAGACAGTTTCCACTCGGCCGGAGCTGGCACTTCGCCCCCGATGCGTAAGGTTAGCTGCTGCGTTGACGGAGATACTGTATTGGTCGTGCTTTCTTGCTCACCCTGAGCATGCAACTGACCCTTTTCGGCATGGAAAGCGAAAGCAATGAAGCATGTGAATTTCAGGACCCATTTTGGCAAGAGCGCGCTGCGGCGCAAACTTAATACACTCGACGTCAGCAAGTGGTTTTTCTGCATATCAGCTTGCTCCGTAAGGCAGTCATGGAAAGGGTCAAAGTTGATCATCTGAAAAACGAGTTTCAGCAATACAGGGATGAACCGTCGCCTCGCACCTCCGGCGCTGAACGATTTTGGGATGCGTAGCTAGGGCTGCACTCCGCTTAACCCTAGAGGCTCCTCCGAGGCGCGGCGTCGCCGCTCAAATCGAGTGTAAAACCATAAAAGTCTAAAAATGTTGTGTGACAATGCCGCCGACTTTCTGTTGACGGACCCTGTTAGACATGATTTAGGTAGGCGGTGGCTAGGCCACAAGCCGGTTTTGACAGTGCCCCCCAACACCAATCCTCTCACCACAGTTGCCGAGCCGGTACATCAGCAATTAGCACGCGCTTGCCGCGTTGACATCGCGAGCGGCCGCTTGCGGCCGCACGATCGTTTTCCTTCAGAGCGTGATATTGCCGACCGGTACAATGTGAGTCGCGCTACGGCCAACAAAGTAATCTCACAAATGGTCGCTGAAGGTATATTGGTCTTGCGCCCTGGTATTGGTACATTCGTCGCCCCCGTCCGTGGGCTTCATGCCTCTTTGCGGCAGATGGAGAGTTTCACGGATGCCGCCAGGTCCGCCGGTCTGATCCCGGCTACAGAGGTTCTCTGCTTACGTAAAGAACGCGCTCACCAGATTCCCGAGCCCGTGCGCCAAGCGCTAGCTCTCGATGGACGGGCCAGCGTTTATTATTGCGAACGCCTGCGGGTCGCCGATAACGAACCCGTTATTCTGGAACACCGATGGGTCCGGGCCGATTTGGTTCCCGGGTTGTCTCCCGAGCAATTGTCGGGTTCGTTTTACCATTATCTTGAACTTACGCATGGAGTATTCCTCACCGGCGAGCGACACAAGATCCAAGCTTGGAATCTGACTGCGACAGAAGCTCAAAAATTCCGCTTAGCTGTTGGATCTGCAGTTCTTGTGGTTGAAGGTCCCGGCTTTACCGAAGTACAGACGCCGGTCTGGTACCAAATCCTTTACTATCGCGGAGATCGGTACGAGTTACAGAACGAAGTACAAGTCGTTGGAGGCCTCAACAAGCTTACCGTTCAAAGACGCGAACCGGAGCCGATCAGGAAATGATTACGGGATTTTCCCGGATCGTCTGGTTGGAGTATTGCAAGTTGTCGCCCAAGCTCCCATTTTTATAAGAGACTACGGTCAGAGATGGTTATGAGTTCCCCCAGAAAACAAGCCGCCGCAGTGGTCGGAACGGGATTTATCGGACCGGTGCACATTGAAGCCCTCCTCAGGATAGGGGTGTGCGTTCGCGGCGTATTGGGCAGCACTCCAGAAAAAGGAACGGCTGTCGCTACGCAGTTCGACTTGGGAAAAGTGTATCGCGAGTACTCAGAACTGCTCGCGGATTCGAGCATAAGTGTGGTGCACATCACAACCCCGAATCGCTGCCATCGGCAAATGGCCTTAGACGCTTTGGCTGCCGGTAAACATGTCATCTGTGAAAAACCCTTGGCAATGAACTCTGTTGAGAGCAGGGATTTAGTCGCTGCTGCGCACCGGTCAGCTCAAGTCGCCGCCGTTAACTACAACGTCCGTTTTTACCCTGTCATGCTGCATGCGCGAGAACTCATCCAGGCTGGCGAGTTGGGCGAAATTCTCAGTGTACGCGGCGCCTATGTCCAGGACTGGCTGTTATATCCAACTGACTGGAACTGGAGATTGCTGCCGGAAGAAGGAGGCAAGCTGCGAGCAGTCGGAGATATCGGGACGCATTGGCTTGATCTCGTGTTATTCCTGACAGGACTATCGATCGACGCTGTTTTTGCGGATCTCGCCACCTTGATCCCGGTCCGGCAACGTCCTCGTCAGACAGCCGAGACGTTTAAGCGTAAGGAGAACGGAACAACTTCATGCGACGAGGTGACTGTAACGACCGAAGACTGGGGTTCAGTTCTCCTCAGATTCGCCGGTGGTGCTCGTGGCAATTTAAGCGTCTCACAAACAACCGCAGGCCGTAAAAACCAGATAAGCCTGGAAATTGCTGGCTCTCAGTCCGCTCTGGCTTGGGATTCGGAACATCCCAACGATCTCTGGATTGGCTACCGCAATCAGCCGAATCAATTGTTAGTACGCGACCCGGCGCTACTCCGGGGAAAAGCGCGTGATTTTTCTAGTTATCCAGGCGGGCACAACGAGGGATTTCCAGACACGTTTAAACAACTTTACCATGCCTTTTACGAGTTTATTGAAGATCGTTCTCAGCCGAAACTGTTCGCGACGTTCGAGGATGGCCATCGTGAATTGGTGTTATGCGAAGCAATTTTAGCCAGCAACCAGCAAGGATCTTGGGTGTATCTGGCAGAGCCAATCTAGATACTTAAAAAACATGCAACTAGGTTTCGTTACCGCCATCCTGCCAGAACTAACCTTGCAGGAAACAATGACGTTTGCCGCGGCCGAGGGATATAAATGCCTGGAGGTAATGTGTTGGCCGATCGGGAAGGCCGAGAGACGCTATGCCGGAGTTACTCACCTGGACGTTAATTCGCTTACGGATCGTACCGTCGAGGAAACTAGGCAACTCATCGATCGACACGGTGTGGGCATTTCCAGCCTGGGCTACTATCCCAATCCGCTGACATCGGATGCTGCTGAGCGGCAAAATTATGTTGAACACATCCGGAAAGTTATCCAGGCGTCTGCCCGTCTTGGGATTGGCCGAATGACAACTTTCATCGGGCGGGATCATCAGAAGTCAATCGAGGCAAACTGGGCGGCGTTTGAGAGTGTCTGGAAACCGTTGATTGAATTTGCGGAGGACCAGCAGGTCAAAATCGGGATTGAGAACTGCCCGATGCTGTTCAGTTCAGATGAATGGCCAGGGGGCAAAAACCTGGCATTTGCTCCAGAGATCTGGCGACGGATGTTTGAGGCAATTCCAAGCCCAAGCTTCGGCTTAAACTATGATCCCTCGCACTTGGTTTGGCAGCAGATCGATTACGTTCGAGGCCTCTACGAATTTCGAGACCGCATTGTCCACGTTCATGCTAAGGACGACAAGACTATGCCGGACCGGCTGTACGAGCGCGGCACTCTAGGTCTCGGCTGGCACATCCCGAAGCTGCCCGGCTATGGGGACGTGAATTGGAGCCGTTTCTTTTCCGCCCTGACCGATATCGAGTATCGCGGCCCTGTATGCGTCGAGGTTGAGGACCGAGCTTTCGAATATTCCATCGAGGGCAGGAAGCAAGCGCTTCGTCAATCCTGCCAATACCTGAAGCAATTTGTTTGTTAGCCTTCGTGTCTCACAATGGAGATCTCAAGGCATAGTTAAAGTAACCCCCCAAAAAAAATGAAAATGAAAGTGAGCATATTAGTTTGCGCAGCCCTGTCTGCGCTCATGGCGACGTTTGGTCTTGCGGCAGAAAAGAAATACGTTGTCGGCGTTTCCAATACACTCGTGGGTAACGGCTGGCGTGAGGAAATGGTCTGCTCGATCAAAGCTGAGGCTTTGGCGTCGGGCATGGTGTCCAAGGTCATTCTAGCCAATCGCAATGGCGGACCTTCGGAGCAGATTGCCGACCTGCGCAATTTGATCTCGGCCGGAGTCAATGTCATCATCGTCAACCCGTCCGACCGCAAAGCGCTTGACCCGGTGATCAAGCAGGCTACGGACAGAGGCATTGTAGTTGTCGCGGTCGATCAGGCGGTTGACGCTCCCTCGGCTTATGTCGTGGCTAACGACCAGACAGCATACGGCCGCGAAGGGGCAGAAGCGCTGTTTAAGATGTTGGGCGGCAAAGGCAATGTCGTTGAAATGCGCGGTATTGACGGCGTGCCGGCAGACGCCGACCGCCATGAGGGATTCACCGAGGCGTTGAAGAAATATCCCGATATCAAGGTGGTAGCATCGGTCTTCACCGGTTGGTCGCCGGACAAGGCAGCGCAGGCAATGAAGGACCTGATCGGCTCCGGCAAGCAAATTGATGGAGTCTGGACGTCTGGCATAGATAAGGCCGTAGTCGATGCCTATAAGACCGCTAACCTCAAATACGTACCGGTGGTCGGCGCCGATAATAACGGCTTCATGGGCGAGCAGATCGCATTGAAGGATGCCGGCCTGGTTGGAATCAACGTCACCAATCCGCCGGCGGTCGGCGGAGCCGGTCTCAGCGTCGCGTTGGATGTTCTTCAGGGAAAAAAGATGCCCCGTGTTATTCATCTCACTCCGGCAGTCTACGACAGTTCGACGCCTGAAGGCATGGCGTGGTTGAAGTCTCTTTACGACCCGAGTGTAGACCCGAATAACCCCGTGTACAGCTCGGTTAAGCCATACACTCACTATAGCATCGAACAGGAGAAGGCTTGCAAAGGCCCTGGCGAATAACACCGGCGCCCACCCGACACTTGCAACGCCCCTTCGATGCTCGTTAGTGTGGGTAAAGCTTATTCGGCATTTTCTGGCTGCGCAAACCCGGGTTTGCGCGGCCGTACGACGCCGCTGAGTCAATTTGATTTAATGAGCGATTCCAGCCTTCTTCTCGAAGCCCGGAACGTGGCCAAGAGGTTCGATCTAGTGATCGCGCTCAAAGCCGCTTCCCTGCAGGTGCGTCCAGGTGAGGTTCACGGCTTAATGGGGTCAAACGGGGCGGGGAAGAGCACGTTGGTAAAAATTATCACCGGGGTTTTCCCTGCAGATAGCGGTCAGATTTTCGTGAAGGGTGTCGCCCGTTCATTCCGGTCTCCGGCGGAGGCGCGCGGCGCCGGGATTGTATCTGTCTACCAGGACCCCGCGCTCGTGCCGGACCTGACCGTAACCCAGAACATGCGTCTCGCAGGGGTCTCCGTCGATGCTATGCGCAAATGGCTAGCGGAACTTGGTGTCCTGAAACTCGACTTCAGCCTATTAGTTCGGGACCTGCCTTACCCGACTCTGCGCCTCATTGATCTCGCCCGTGCTCTTGCGTCGGACCCGGCAGTCCTATTACTCGATGAAATCACGGCTTCGCTTCCTGCGGATCTCTCGGAACGAATCTATATCATGGTCAAACGCTGGCGCGAGAAGGGCAGCGCCGTGATCTTTATTTCTCATCGAATGGCCGAGGTATCGGCCCTTTGCGATCGGGCAACGGTGTTGCGCGATGGCGTTATGGTCGGTGTGACAGAGCGCGCCCACGGAAGCGAGGAACGCATTGTCGCTCTCATGCTCGGAGCTGAAACGGCCCGAGCGGTCGCCACCGCGGCTTCGAACCGGCCCAGTCGCCGAACACCGCGCGATGGGCAGATAGCGTTGGAGATACGCGGGCTGCGCCGCGCTCCGTTGCTTAATGACGTTTCGTTCAAACTCTATCCCGGCGAGGTTCTGGGGGTCGCGGCATTGGAAGGCCAGGGGCAAGAGGAACTGTTCGATTGCATCGCCGGCAATCGTCGCTATGAAGAAGGGTCGATCTTCGCCCACGGCAAGCAGTTGAGATTCCGCCATCCGGCGGATGCAATAGCGGCTGGTATCGTTCTCGTACCAGCGAACCGATTGGTAGCTCTGCTGCAGCAGCGGTCAATTCGGGAAAATGTCGCTTTGCCTGCTTTCGGCGGCATTCGGAATTGGGGTCCGATAAGGATGTCCGCGGAACAAAGCCGCGTCAAATCCGCCATAGCACGCCTTGAAATCGACACCCGCGCTGGATCGGAATTGCGCCAACTGAGCGGTGGTAACCAGCAGAAGGTGGTCATTGCGCGCTGGCTCGCCAGCGGCTTCAACACCCTGCTCTGCTTCGATCCTACTCGTGGCATTGATATCGGAACGAAACGCCAGATTCACGCTTTAGTCCGGGAACTGGCGGCCAAGGGTTCCGCAGTACTTCTTTTTACTTCGGAGCTTTCCGAGATAGCGCTTGCTTGCGATCGTGCCATTGTCTTGTTCGGTGGGCGTGTTGTCGCCGAGATGCCAGTGGCAGAGGCCGATGAAGCGACCCTCTTGCGATCTGCGCATGGGCTCGCCCCGCTGGCTCACGCCGCCTCATGACTACGCCGGCCGAAGATAAGTCATTGGTTATGGCAGTCCCTTCTGCGGTTTCGAAGGATCGGCTCGTCACGCGGCTCCGTCGTTCACTTCAGCGCAATCCCAGTCTGTTCTTCATGCCGGCCATGCTGATCGCCGCGCTCGCAATCACGGTGGCTATCCATCCTCAATTTTCCGATTTCGACCTGCAGTCACTCGCCATGGGAGCTCTACCGCTCGCGTTCGCCGCCGCAGCCCAGAGCGTGGTGGTAATATCTGGCGGAATAGACCTCTCGATCGGGTCGGTGATCGCGGTCGCCAACGTTTTGGCGGCCAGCACCATGGAGAAAGCAAGCTTCGCGCAATCTCTGCTGTTAGCGGTAGCGGTTCTGATCGTCGGCGCCGCAATCGGCACCCTGAACGGCCTGATCGTCGTCTTGTCCGGTATTCCAGATGTGGTGGCAACCCTGACAACCGGATTTATTTGGGGTGGCGTCGCTCTTCTTATTCTCGAGAAGCCTGGTGGGGGCGCACCGCAGGATTTTCTTAATCTCGGTGTGGGAACATTGTTTACCCCCTGGTTGCCCAACGCCCTGGTTCTGCTTGCGGCAGCGGTCGGCGTGATCTGGATTCCTTTGCGCCGGTCCAAACTTGGTCTTCAGCTCTATGCAGTCGGTAGCGATCGCGTTGCCGCCTTCCGTAGCGGCGTAAATATAGACCGCACCCGTTTTGCGGCCTACATATTCTCTGGTTTGTTCAGTGCTGTCGGCGGCCTCAGCCTGACTATGACCACGGGAATCGGAGCGCCCCTTGCCGGGGTCTATTACACGCTCAGCGGATTGGCTGCGGTTGTCGTTGGCGGGGTCAGTCTGGCTGGCGGACGTGGCGGAATATTCGGCCCAGTGATGGCCGCATTTGTGCTGACCCTGATACCGACCGATCTGATTTTCCTCAATATCGATCCTAATTTCGGCCAGGTAATTCAAGGGACGTTAATTGTGACGATCGTGATGCTCGGCGGATTTGCGGATATGGTGAGAAATCGAAAATGACTGCGCGAGCAAACACCGTCTTCTCGCGTCTTGTCAGGGCCGCCCCCGGCGGAGGTTTGGTGTCGCTGCTGCGCACTCGCACGATCGTTGCGCTGATTCTGGTCTTGTTGGCATTCGTCGTAGGCATCGAAGTGGCTCGGCCTGGAACGGTTAACGCACTGTGGATATCAAACATGATACTTTTCGCAGCGCCACTCGGAATAATTGCTGCAGGCCAAACGCTTGTCATGCTGACAGGAGGAATAGACCTTTCCGTCGCGAGCGTCGCGACCGCCTCGGCTTACCTCATGGCCACTCACTCCGGCTTGGGGAGTGCACCGGCCGTACTGTACGGGCTCGGAGTTGGCTTTGCCGTTGGCTTGATCAATGGCATCGGAGTTGCGTTATTGCGCGTCCAACCTTTGGTGATGACCTTG
>JAFAXJ010000389.1 GCA_019241095.1 Verrucomicrobiota bacterium
CGTCGCGTAGTTTGTAGAGCGAGAGATCGTGGTAACGATTCTGGTCCTTCCCGTTCTGGAATCGGCCCTTGATGATTGGACTGAGCGAAACCGTTGAGGTTTTAGCTTGTTCTGCGGAGGAGGCAAAAGAGAGAGAGAGAGAGAGAGAGAGAGAGTCGCAGGTGGGTTTTACTTGGTGCGTACGATCCTCGGATAAAATATTCGATCTGAAGGCGAAGCGATGGAAGTAACTAGCAAAGCGGTAGTCGGAATCCACGTCCTCCTGACCCGCTCGCTTTTTGGTGACGATATTCCGCGTAGGTTGCTTCTGCGCGCTTTTCAAGCGAAAATGATTTCTGCTCTCTTGCGATTTTGAGGGAATCGCGGAACGAAGCCTCGATTTTGCTCTCGTCGGCACCTGTAGACGAGAGAAAGACGCCGCGCAGCCGGTACAGTTCAGCGTACCACCAGCGCCCGTTAGATTGTTCGACCAATGCTTCGGCTTGCTCAATTGTCCCAAGAGCCGGGGGGTATTGTGAGTTTCGTGGTGATTCTTGAGCAGAGCATCCGGCCCTATCTGGCCGCAAAGGGGCACATTGAGCAGCAGGTTGAGGCAATGCACCGGCCATGGCAAAAATCACGCATCTGCAAATGGCGCTGTGGGCGAGGCCGTACATGGAGGCGTCACAAACGGTTTCTGAATGTTGAGCGCTTCTCGAATCACCGGAGCGCTTCACGCGCCGGCGGAAATCTTTGCCGCGACCGATGGGGATCGGTGTGATATGCGCGGGTTTGTTTGTAGGTGGCACCTCGGAGCGTGCTGCATTATGGTATCAGAAGACGCGCAAAACCGTCAAGTCTATGCGTAGCTTTTCCCTACTCGTTGCTTTCACGCTTGGAATGACCACACTCTGGACGGCCTGTCCTTCGAACCCGGAGCCGACGCCGGACCTTGCGTTAGACCAAGCCATGGCCACGATGCACTCGGTGATGGCGAAGGTCCAGTGCTCCGGGAACCCGGACGCCGATTTCGCGCAGATGATGATTCCCCATCATCAGGGAGCGATAGACATGGCGAAAGTCGAACTGCAATTCGGCAAGGACCTTCGCCTGCGGCGCTTGGCTCAGGAGATCATTGTCACTCAACAGTCCGAGATCGACGTGATGCGGGCCGCGCTCTACGCTTACGATCGTTCTCCGGCCAACCCCAAGCGTAACAGCTGGTGCACCCAATGATCAAACAGATCTTACAGAGACACCGGCTTCAAAAACTATGACGTCGTCCCATGGCCAACCGGCAAACAACGAATGACGGTATATGGTGCCGGCGGATTCGGTATGTATCCAGGCACGGAATTTGTTGCATCGAGCGGCGAAAATGCTCTCAGAGCTCTTCCTTGCCGAGGCCAAGAGCTTTTACACGCGAGGTCAAAGTGGTTGGCTTCATGCCAAGTAGCGCGGCCGCGCCGCGAAGTCCCCCAATCTTTCCGCGTGTCTGGCGTAACGCGGCGGCGATGCTTTCACGTTCTCGTCTTTTAAGCTCCGCCCTGGTCAAGACGGGCTCGTCAGGGGAAGACGGTTCCAACCGGTTCTGCTTCACCAGACTTCGCGCAAAATGCTCTTCTGAGCCTCGCAGGTCAAAACCCAAAATCCCGTTCTGCGCGACAATCAGCGCCCGCTCCACAACGTTTTGCAGCTCACGTACATTTCCAGGCCACTCGTAAGCTTGCAATTGCTCCATCTGACCCTCGGTGAAGGTCGCAAACTTCACTTTCAGACGCATGGCCGAGGTTCTCAAAAAGTGCGCTGCCAGATTGGGAATGTCCTCGCGGCGCTCCCGCAATGGTGGAACTTCGATCGGAAAGACGTTCAGTCGAGAGTATAGATCTTGACGGAATGAGCCGCTTGCGACCGCTTGCTTTAAATCCCGATTGGTCGCTGCTACGATGCGGACATCCGCTGTCATGGTGCAATCATCGCCGACCCGTTCGAACTGCCGCTCCTGTAAAATCCGAAGCAGTTTGACTTGCAGCGCTAAAGGTACTTCGCCGATTTCGTCGAGAAAGAGGGTGCCGCCCTCCGCCACTTGGAACCGACCCAACCGATCCTTCACTGCCCCAGTAAATGCTCCACGAACGTGGCCGAAGAACTCGCTTTCAAAAAGATGTTCTGGAACGGCCCCACAGTTCATTTTGATAAAAGGGCGGTGCCGACGGGCGCTGCCTTCGTGCACCGCGCGTGCCACTAGCTCCTTGCCGGTGCCCGACTCGCCTGAGATGAGTACCGTCGCCTGAGTGTTGGCTACCAATTGAATTTGGCTGAGAACTTTTCTCAAAGCCGTGGACTCGCCTAGCATATCTCCAAAATCAGAAGCGTTCTTGAGGTCGGTTTGCAGATATCTGTTTTCCTGTTCGAGTCTGGCGTGCAAGCGTTCAAGTTCTTCAAAGCTGCGGGCATTGGCGATCGCCACCGCAGCATGGTTCGCGAAAGTGAGAAGCCAGCGAAAATCGATTTCGTTTAAGCGGGCGCGGCTAAAAAGGCCGAGTACACCGAGAACTTCGTCTCGAAATTTTAAAGGATGACCAGCGAAACTTTGTAGCGCCTCTCTGTCAACCCAGTCTGGTCGGATCACCCAACGCTGGTCGACGCTCAAGTCCGGAATGAATACTGATTCGCCTGATTGCCCGATCAGACCGACCTTGCCAACTCCGAAACGAATGCGGCTGAAGCTACCGTTGATCCGCGTCCAGTCCTCTGCAGGATTCAGAGAACGTCCGGCGCTGGCCATCAATCGCAGAAAGTGGTGAGCGGCAGATCTCGTTCGAGTGCGGTTCGGGGGCTCAATCGTATCCGAATCCAAGTACCAAAGGCGAACCAACGCCATCCCAGGAGTCTCAGCTATCCCGTGGACAATCAATCGCATCACAGTTTCTAGATTGCGCTCTTGGGCGACGGCCAAAGACACACCTTGAAGAGCTTCAATGTTCACGCGACAACTTGGCTTCGAGATTTCGTCGCGCAAGACGAGATCTCGAGCATTCATTTGAAATCTCGTTATGATCTTCCAGCGGATGGAAGCCCATAAACCATTTACAGTAAACTATTTACAGCAAAACGATACATATGGAATGCGTTTTGCTTAGCTGGCTTGTGCGAATTCCATCAACCGGTCTTCTACCAAAAGCAAATGATGAAAACGAGCCAATTCACCCCTAAGCAAAATCCGGTACGTTACAAGAGCATTCGCTTGAACGAACTGGACCTTTTCTATCGCGAAGCCGGCCCTCAAGACGCCCCGACAATCGTGCTTCTGCACGGGTTCCCGACTTCGTCTAACATGTTCCGGAATCTGATTCCTTCCCTTGCTTTCTCATTCCATGTAGTGGCCCCAGACTACCCCGGCTTCGGCCAAAGCAGTATGCCCAGCCACAAAGATTTTGCTTACACCTTTGAGAACTTGGCGAATGTGGTTGAACAGTGGCTCGAAGCACTGGGATTCAGCGAATACTCTTTCTATGTCATGGATTATGGTGCTCCGATCGGTTATCGCTTGGCCTTACGGCATCCCGAGCGCGTGCAAGCCCTGATCGTGCAGAACGGTAATGCCTACGAAGAAGGTCTCCGGGAGTTCTGGGATCCCATCAAGAGATACTGGAATGACCCAACGCCGGAAAATAGAGAGGCCATCCGTTTCTTGGTCGATCCAAAATCAACCCGATGGCAATACGAAAACGGGGTGCCCGACCGTACGCTTTTAGATCCGACCACTTGGATTCTGGATCAGGTTGGATTGGATCGTTCCGGGAACGACGAGATCCAGCTGGATCTGTTCTACGATTATCGCACTAATGTGCCGATGTATCCGGAGTTCCAGGCCTTCTTCCGGAAATATCAACCACCTACGCTGATCGTTTGGGGCAAGAACGATGTCATTTTCCCGCCCGAGGGTGCCACACCCTACCCGCGCGACTTGAAAGACGTGCAGACGTATTTATTGGATACGGGCCACTTCGCGCTTGAAACTCACGGGGAAGAAATCGCAAGTCGAATTCAGCAATTCCTCAACGAACGCAAACTGATCTCTTCGTTTGACCGGTAAGGGCGGTACCGACTCGTAAATCCGCCTCGGGTACCTTAAAACACGAACTACAGACCGTCATGAAAATTCATCGCGAAGACACGGCTATTCTATTCATTGATCCGCAAAACGAGGTTCTAAGCGAAAAGGGTCTTGCCTGGCCACTGGTGCACGAAAGCGTTCAAGAAAATCATACCATCCAAAACATGGAACGCCTCTTTCGAACCGCGAAGGCGCAAGGGTTTGAAGTCTTCATTTCACCCCATTATTTTTATCCAACGGACAGAGGATGGGAGTTCAATGGACCACTCGAGTCTGAAGAAGCCAAGCTTGGTATGTTCGCGCGAGCAGGCGTGTTAAATCTCAAGGATTTCGATGGCTCAGGTGCGGACTGGCTGCAGGTGTTCAAACCCTATATTGAGGATGGCAAAACCATTGTCGTCGCGCCGCATCGTGTGTGGGGGCCAGAAACGAATGACCTTGTTCTTCAGCTTCGCAAACGCAGGATCGAAAGGATTATCTTGGGGGGCATGCTGGCCAACATGTGCGTTGAATCCCATTTGCGCGAGTTGATTGAGCAAGGATTTGAGGTCGCTGTAGTGAAGGACGCAACCGCGGCGCCCAAGCATCCCGACTGGGGCTATGGATACCAGGCGGCGCTCATCAACTACGCGTTCCTCGCCCATGCGGTCTGGACCACGGATCAAGCTGTCCAGGCAATGGAACACGCCCAACTGTAGCGTATGATATTGATTGAGAGCGCCCGTCCTTGAATCCGGCAATTGTGGCCGCTTCGCGAAAATGTTGAAATTCCGCCAGAGACACTGTCGACTCTAACCCAACAATGAGTTCAGCAATGAACAATTCGGAATCTTACAAGGCTATCGTCATCGGAAGCGGAAAAGGTGGCAAGACGCTGGCAGTGCATCTCGGCAAGCACGGGTATAAGACGGCCTTGATCGAACGCGATCCACTGATGATCGCGGGGGGGTGCATCAACGTCGCCTGCATTCCCACGAAAACGTTTATCGCCAGCGCTCGGCTAGTCCATTCGATCCAACATGCCGCTGAATTTGGCATCCGGGTTTATGGGGTGGCGGTTGACTGGCCGGCTGTGCGGAAACGGGTTGAAAGCGTTGTATCGGAGATGCGGGCATTGAACCTGAAGAACTTTACCTCGTTTCCCAGTCTCGATTTTATCTTGGGAAGCGCTCGATTTCTTAGTTCCCACACCGTCGAAGTGTTCCAAAACGAGGGCCCGGTCCGTCAGCTCAGCTCCGAACGTATTTTCATCGATACCGGTACGCGACCAGCAATCCCGAATATTCCCGGACTACATGAAGTCCCCTTTTTAACGAGTGAGACCATCCAGACTTTGGAAGCGCCGCCCGCGGAACTGTTGGTACTCGGTGCCGGCTACATCGGCCTGGAGTTTGCCCAGATGATGCATCGATTTGGGAGTCGGGTGACCGTGCTTGAGCGCGGCGAACAAATGCTGAGTCATGAAGACACAGACGTGGTCGAGTTGCTGACCAGCCGTTTGCGAAGCGAAGGGATCAAGATCCATCTCCAGGCAGCTGTCGACCGGGTGCATTCGTTACCGGAAGGTCGAGTGGGGGTCACCTTCCGAACACCCGCGGACAAACAGGACTGGACCGGCTCGCACGTTTTGGTTGCGCTAGGGCGGGCTCCGGTAACCAAGGACCTGAACTTGGCTGCTGCGGGGGTCGAAACCACCACCGAAGGATTTATCAAAGTCAACGACCGCTTGGAAACCAATGTCTCCGGCATCTGGGCTATCGGGGACGTGAGTGGCGGACCCCAATTTACCCACGCATCGCTGGATGACTTCCGAATCCTGCGAGACAATGTGTTCGGGAAGGGATCGCGCTCGCGGAGTGATCGGCTTGTGCCTTCCACTCTTTTTACGGAACCAGAGCTGGCGCACGTTGGGCTCACCGAAAAGGAAGCGCTAGCCCGAGGCTTGCAGGTCGAGGTGCTGCGGGTGCCGATTACCCCCTTGACCGTGCCGCGAGCAAAAACCACTGATCAGACAGACGGGTTGCTGAAGGCGATTATCGAGAAGTCAACCCAACGAATTCTAGGTTGCACGCTGCTGGCCGCCGAAGCGGGGGAGATGATCGGCGCTCTGCAAGCCGTTATGATGGCCGGACTGCCCGCCGTTATGCTGCGGGACGCGGTACTTTCTCATCCGACTATGGTAGAAGGTTTTAACGCGCTGTTTGCCACCGTTTAAGCAAACCGCACAAATATGGACTCACGCACGAAATTCCAAGGCAAGGTTGCCCTTGTCACTGGCGGCGCCAGCGGACTTGGGCTTGCCACTGCGCGTCTTTTCGCGTCAGAAGGCGCACAGGTTTTCATCACCGGACGGCGGCAGGATGCCCTCCTGGCCGCGGCCGGCGAACTCGGCAGAAACGCGATCGGAGTTCAAGGAGACGTGGCGAAGCTAGATGACTTGGATCGTCTATTTAGCGTAATCCGGGAACGGGCAGGCCGGCTTGACATCGTTTTTGCCAACGCGGGCGGTGGTGAGTTTGTGCCGTTGGAACGGGTGACCGAGGCGCATTTCGACAAGTACTTCGGCATTAACGTTAAAGGTACGCTTTTCACGGTTCAGAAGGCGTTGCCTTTGATGCCGAGTGGCGGCGCGATCGTCATTAATGGATCCATGGCGTCGATCAAAGGCATTCCAGGCTTTAGCGTCTATGCCGCCACCAAGGCAGCGCTGCGTTCCTTCGCGCGGACTTGGGCCGTTGATCTCAAAGGACGCAACATTCGCGTCAACGTCATTGCGCCAGGGACTGTGGTGACGCCTGGCTACAAGACCGAACTTGGTATGACCGATGAGCAGATCGAAGCCTTTGCTGCTCAGGCGGCCGCGGCAACTCCCCTGGGGCGAACCGGCACTCCCAACGAAGTCGCGAGGGCCGTCGCCTTCCTTGCGTCTGATGATAGCAGCTACGTCAACGGTATCGAACTTTTCGTCGATGGCGGGGCAGCGCAGACCTGACGCCCCGGATCTTGTCGATAGACCGTCCGCTCGGTTCTTTTTGAGGCTGGTATGCCTCGGTGCGCTTTCCTTAGTAAATCGGTGGAGTCCCTGTCCGAATCGGCATTACAGCTTACATGCTGGCACTCGCGATTTTCATTCCGATTAGCGGTTGCGTTGCCGACCGGTTCGGAGCACGCTCCGTTTTTTGGGGGAGCTATTGCCATTTTACGATCTCCTCGATTTTCTTTGGGTTGAGAACCAGGCCCAGGTCTCCACGCAAGTTGCAAGCTCAGAAGTGCGCGCTGGTTCGTGTTAAAGGCCATACCGCAGCTACTTGCCCGCGCTTCGACCAGAAAATTTCGCCTTGTCTAGCAAATGCCCTTCAATTAGCACTCTGAAGTGACTTTCTTGGGCATAAAAGCTTTCGGGCACTGAAACGCAGGCGGAAAGCAGAAGAATAACGATGAAGGCACCTTTTCTGTATGGCTTGGGCTTGGCATTTTGTAGTGTCAGCAACTTGAGCGACTGTTCCGCTGGTCAAGTCCCATTCCTGGCCAGCGGTCCCGACATTCCAATCACCTCGCGTGACCGGGTTTATACAGGCGACCAAACTTCAAACACGGTTTCCGTCTACGATCCTTCGAGCAATCGATTGCTGGGGGTTCTTCGCTTGGGAGACGTCACGCCTCAGAATCTCAGTCCATTGTACCGGGGACAGCTGCTAGTGCACGGACTTGGGTTTTCATTCGACCAGAAAACTTTGGCGATTGTATCAATTGGTTCGAATTCGGTCACCTTTTTGGATACAGCGACGAACAATATCAAACACATCACCTATGTTGGCAGATCGCCTCATGAGGCCTTCTTTACGCCGGATGGAAGCGAGCTTTGGGTTACCGTTCGGGGTGAGGACTACGTTTCGGTGATCGATACTGTGAGCTATGAGGAGAAAAATCGAATTCAGGTCGGCAATGGTCCCGGGATGGCGATCTTTAGACCCGATGGGAAATATGGATTCGTCTGTTCCAGCTTCACCCCGGAAATGAAGGTTGTGGATGTCAAGACGCATAAGATCGTCGCAACGATTGCGCAGGCGTCGCCTTTTTCCCCCAACATAGCCGCTAGCCCCGATTGCAAACAGGTATGGCTTACTTTAAAGGACGTGGGCAAAACTCAGGTGTTCCACGCCGAACCACCTTTCGAGTTAATGGCGACTTTAGATACCGGGCCGATTACTAACCACGTGAATTTCGTTCGGAATAAAAATGGCCAGTTTGCTTATATCACAGTGGGAGGGGAGAACGTCGTAAAAGTTTATACAACCACCGACGATCCAGAGTTGTTTGCGACCATACCCA
>JAFAXJ010000508.1 GCA_019241095.1 Verrucomicrobiota bacterium
CGAATCCGTTCTCTCGTCGAATATCGCGGCAAAACTCGCGGAATCGATCGCGCATCCGGAGCTCTCGAAGCGCGAACGGCAGGTGCTGAAATACTTGGCCAATGGACGGAGCAATAAAGAGATTGCCCGGATTCTTTACATTAGCGAACATACAGCAAAGGCCCACGTCAGGGCTGTCATGACGAAGTTAAATGCGGACAGCCGTACGGAGGTCATTGCGATTGCGACTAAGCACGGATTGATAAAGGATGTGCCGGGTTAGCGTCAAACCGTCCGTACTTTCCAGCAGCATATCGGTGTATCGGCGTATGAGAAGGCCAAAGCCAAAATCGTCGCGCCCCGAATCGAAATTGAGAATAGTTCAACAAATCTGAGCGTCTGGGAACGGGGTGCCTACCCGTGTTTCTGGGAAATAGCTGGGGGTTTAAAAGGGCCCAGTTCCCAATAGGTAATCTTCCCGTTTAGACTATCAACATACCTGACGGTGCCGTCTTGGGAAACGACGATGATCATGCATTCTGGGTGCTGACGACTGAGCCGGTACGCGGCTCGATGCCGTGTGCCGGCCTCGTCTGCGCGCTCTTCGATAAGCTCCGTAGCTTCAAGGACATAATTCCCTCGAGTTACTTACCAAAGCGCGCTCTGCGGGACTCGAACCCACGACCCAGGGATTAGAAATCCCTTGCTCTATCCAGCTGAGCTAAGAGCGCAGTGCTTGCCAAGGAGGCTAGTCTACACGGCATTCACCATCAAGACTGGCCGTAACTAGCGCGAAGGAAAATACGGCTTTCGGCCTTGCGAGCAAGAAAAAGACTTTTCTGCACGGCCTGCGAATGCCTCAACGGATTCCAGGCTGCAGAAGTATCGGCTACGGTGGGCTTGTTTTCCTCAACCGCTTCGATCGCTAATCGCGCGAGCTAAATTTTGGAGGCCAATCCAACCGTCGACCAGTCTTATGCGCTTCCAACAGCGCGTAGGTGCAAAGCTGGAAGAAATGGCTGCGATCTTTAAACCCGAATTCTCGCACAATTTTCTCCAAAGCATCCAGCTGCTCGAGACGAACACTGGTGGTCCTTTTGGTCGTCGCTACCTCTAACAATCCATCCGTTTGCATCGAAACGTATTTCGAAGTATTCGCCAATTGGGATGCGCAAAAATTGCAAAAATCTGGCGAATCCGATCTTTCCTGTGAAGGACAGACAAATAACCAGCATGGAGCTCGCCAAAAAAATTCACGTTTTCCCTTGCTCAATTTACCGGAATAGCGCTTTACTAACCACTAGTGTTTAGATCCCTCTCCATGAACCATGACGCGGACATGCCAGTAAAATGCTGGTTTGTCGATGTCGCCATTGACGCTGGCGACATGTCGGTTCGGGGGGCGGAATAGGCAATTCAAAAATAAAACGACCTATCACCCACCGCCGAAGGCTGGCAGTGGGTTTTTTGGCCTGCCGCTGGTCAACGGAGAAACGAGAATCATGACCATCGAAGAATTAACGCAGGAACAGAAATTGGCACTTCTGGCGGATCTCTACCTCGAGCTCAACTTGCCTTTGCAAGACGCAAGGACGGCCGCTAAGGCTGACCTGGTGCAGCTTGAGGACTGGAAAACGATCGAGGAAGCTGCATGAACAGCTACAACTTGAAGCGCAGCTTTGCTCAACGGGTGGAGCGGATACCGCTGACAAGTTGAAGTTCACAAGTTCCTTGAGCGGATGGAGCGGTCCAAGGGGAGAGGGATAGCTATGGAGTTTGCAGTCTGCAACAAAAGCTCGCTTTGGCGGGTGCCCGATCGCTGTTCCCTGATTGGCTGGATGTTGACGACTCTGAAGCGCTCGCTGAAGCTGTTCAATGGCGCTGCCGATTCTTAGCGATTCCAAGTCTTACGACGCAGCCGTGCAGATTGTTTCCAAGCTGAATTCGGAAGGATACATCGCTTACTTTGCGGGCGGCTGCGTACGCGACGCCCTTGAAGGAAAAACGCCGAGCGATATCGACATAGCTACCAACGCCCATCCTGACGCTGTGCAAAAGCTCTTTCGCAAAACCATTCCGGTTGGCGTTCAGTTTGGGGTTGTCCGTGTGCGGGACGGAGATTTTGAATATGAAGTAGCGACATTTCGAACTGATGGGCCATATCTGGACGGACGGCGACCGAGCGATGTTGCTTTCTCCACTGCAGAACAAGACGCGTTGCGGAGGGATTTTACTGTAAACGGTATGTTCTATGATCCGCTCGCAGGAGAGGTGATCGATTTCGTTGGCGGGCAAAGCGATCTTCACCAGCGCATAGTGCGGGCGATCGGTGAACCGGCGCTCCGTTTCAAAGAAGATCGTTTGAGGCTGATTCGCGCCATTCGATTCGCGGCTAAGCTGGAATTTGAGATCGAGCATGGCACGTGGGAAGCCATCAGATCTGCTGCTCCCGAGATTTCTTTGGTCAGCATGGAGCGTGTGCGTGATGAATTGATAAAGATTTTGGGCGATCGGAACCGTGTTCGCGGATTCGATCTGATGGACCGAAGTTGTCTTTTGGCTGTGGTTTTGCCGGAAGTTGATCGGCTGAAAGGGGTGGAGCAACCCGAGAAATTTCATCCCGAGGGTGATGTTTTCGTCCATACACGCAAAATGTTGAGCTTGCTGGAACCGGGCGCGGATGGGCTACTGGCTATGGCTGTGTTGCTGCATGACATTGGAAAACCTTTAACTCAAACATTTGAGGAAGATCGTATCCGGTTTAACGGTCACGATCGCGTAGGAGCTGAAATGGCGGAGCGGACTATGGAGCGTCTACGGTTTTCACGTGCCCAGATACAACTTGTTGTTGAAGCAGTGCGGCAACATATGGTCTTCAAAGACGTACAACAGATGCGCCCGGCGCGGTTGAAGCGTTTTATGGCTCGGCCGACATTTGAGCTGGAACTTGAATTACATCGGGTCGATTGCATGGCCAGCCATGGCGATATCGAGAATCATACCTTTCTGTCCAACAAGAAAAAAGAGTTTGCTCACCAACCTCTGATCCCTGAACCTTTGCTACGCGGCGATGATCTTCTCGCGCTTGGCCTTAATCCAGGGCCGGAAATTGGGCGATTGTTGAACGCGGTCCAGACTGCACAGTTAGAAGGGGAAATCAAGACTCGTAAAGAAGCGCTCGAGCTAGTTCGGTCTGTCAGTCCTGATCTAAGTTCAGCTGCCTCAAGTTAGTTGGAAAGGCAGCGGCAGCTCCCGCAGATCCTGACTTCTTTCATCGGCCTTTAAGGTGCCGATTTTGTTTTTTCTCCGGACGTTCGAGCGAGGATAAGATCAATAATCCGGCGGCAACGCAAATGCAGCTGTCAGCAACGTTAAAGGATGGCCAGGCATACTCGCGGATATAGAAATGAAGGAAATCCGTTACTGCACCGCGCAAAACACGATCAGTCAGGTTGCCCAAGATTCCAGTTACTAACAAGCAGAACGAAAGCCGGGTGGCAAAGTTCGTACCAGGTGATCGAAACAACAGGAAGATTATGGTCACCAAGGCAACGAAAGCTAAGCCAATGAAGAAGGTATTGTTGCCTGTAAACATGCTAAAGGCGGCGCCGGTATTAACAGCGTGGACAAGGCTGAAAAAGCCCGGGATTATCGGCACTTCCGAGCCATATGGGATGTTCTCGCGAACCAGCCATTTGGTTAATTGGTCGAAAAAGTACAAAGGCAGACTGACGAATAGCAATAACCTCATAGAGAGCTGCTCCTCAAAGGCAGTTGCTCTCCAAAGGCGAGTTGCTTCCTAAGAGGGACGTACCTATCACCTCGCTGCACCGATCGCATAGCGCAGGATATTGAGCTTGATGGCCGACGGTGTCCCGATGTCTCCAGCAACGATCACATCTTAGGTACGGGGTCGGCGTAACGACGGCTTCAGGTGTTCCGGAGGCGACGCCGACGTGGAGATCACTAAGAATCAGGAACTCCTCGATCGTAGCTAGATCGAGTTTGTGGATTGGATCGTCTTCAGGTAACGAAAGTTCCACGCGCGCTTCCAAGGCATTTCCGATCAGCTTATTCTGTCTGGCGATTTCTATCTGTTGTGCAACAATTGCGCGAGCTGCAAGGAGTGCCTCGGCGTCTTTTAACGCACCTGGATCTAATAACTCCGGATCAGGAGTTGGGAAAATTTTGAGGTGCACCGACTCCTGCCGGCCGAAATGGGTCCAAGCCTCTTCGGCAGTATATACAAGAATCGGCGCTAACAGTCGGACAAGCGTGTCGAATGTACGATACATGACGGTCTGAGTTGAGCGCCGGCGGCTCGAGGCGGGTGCGTCGCAGTACAGCCGATCCTTGGTTATATCAATGTAAAGGCTGCTTAGGTCGACAGAGCAAAACTGATTTATCGTGTGGTAAACCTTATGAAATTCGTATTTTTGATAGGCAGCCTGGCATTGTTCAACAACCTGCTGCGAACGTGCTGAAATCCAACGATCGACTAACGTTGTTTGCGGTATCTGGCCCGTTCTAGGATCAAAATCATACAGGTTTGCTAACAAGATCCTCAAAGTGTTTCGAATCCGCCGGTATGTGTCGGTGAGTTGATCGAACATCTTCTCGCCGAAAGGCACCTCATCGAAATAATTAACGCTCGAAACCCATAATCGAACAATGTCAGCTCCAAATTTTTGGACGAAAAATTCGGCCTCAGTTGGCTTTACATAAGTGCCCTGTTGAGACTTGGAGATTTTCTGGCGGCTGTCCAAATCAACAACAAAACCATGAGTGAGCACTTCCCTGTATGGCGCTTCGCCATTCAGAGCGATGCTTGTCAGGAGGGATGACTGAAACCAGCCGCGATGCTGGTCAGTTGCCTCGGTGTAGACGTCGGCGGGCCAATGAAGTTCAGGATGGTGACGGAGAATCACCTGGTGACTGACTCCCGAATCAATCCATACATCGAGCGTGTCGTTCCGCCTGCTGAAAACTGCCGGCAGGTCAAGCTCTGCAGCGATTTCGGCATCGGACAATTCGTACCAGACATTTGTGCCGCGTTTCTCCACAAGGTGAGCGGTACGGCGGATCCAATCCGGATCCAGGATCGGTTTCTGGCCATCGTAGAATACGGGCAGAGGTACGCCCCAGCTGCGCTGGCGTGAGATGCACCAGTCTGGCCGCGATTCTACTGTTGCATAGATACGTTTCTTACCCCAATGCGGAAGCCAAGTCACGTTGTCGATAGCCTCCAGGGCGACCTGTTTAACTGTGTCAAGCCGTATGAAAAATTGTTCAACCGCACGGAAAATGACCGGCGTTTTGGATCGCCAGCAATATGGGTAGGTGTGATGATAATCACTGGCTGCGAGAAGATGACCTGTCTCGGCGAGTCTTTGAATTACATCCTTGTTGGCTTCAAAGACATATTTACCTACCCATTCAGGAACTCCTACTTCGGCAGTATACCGTCCCTTATCGTCCACTGGAGATAATAGAGGCAGCCCAAATTTCGTACCTAAGACATAGTCATCTTCGCCGTGCCCGGGAGCGATGTGGACGCACCCGGTCCCTGCATCGAGAGTTACATGTTCTCCCAAAAGCAGGGGCGATGTCCGGTTTAGAAACGGATGCGAGTAAAGCCATCTCTCCATTGAGCTACCAGAAAAGGCTGCTGCAGGCCCACCGAGAGGTCTCCAGCCCGTGTTTTCAGCAAAGGCGTCAACGAGTTCGGAAGCCAGGACCAAGGTTAAATTGCGATCGCCACCCTCGAACTTCTGAGCCACATACCGGTATTTTGGATGAACCGCGATTGCAAGGTTGGCAGGAATAGTCCATGGCGTGGTCGTCCAAATAGCTATTGAGGCTGATCCCGCTAAAGGTCCGCTCTGCAGAGGAAAGCTGACATAAATAGACGGATCGCTTCGTTCCTTGTACTCGACCTCTGCTTCGGCTAAAGCGGTTTGAGCGCCTGTACTCCAAAAAACCGGTTTTTTGCCCTGATAAACAAGACCTTTTTCCACCAGCGCTGCAAAGATTCGCAGAACTTCGGCCTCATATTTAGGTTCCAGCGTGAGGTAAGGCTTCTCCCAGTCTCCCAAAACGCCGAGTCGTTTAAATTGCTGCCGTTGAATGGCGACGTATTTTCGCGCATATTCTTCCGATTTCTTCCGCACATCGAGCGGAGATAAATTTTTGGATTCTTTAACGACTTTGTACTCGATCGGCAACCCGTGACAATCCCAGCCCGGGACAAACGGAGCACGGAATCCCGCCATGGATCGGCTTCGTACTATGAGGTCTTTTAAGATCTTGTTAAGCGCTGTCCCCATATGAACATCGCCGTTTGCGAATGGAGGTCCGTCATGTAGAACGAAAAGAGGCGCATGGCGACGAGCATGCTGAATCTGCTGATAAACGTTCTCGCTTCCCCAACGAGCGAGAATCTCCGGTTCTCGGTTGATGAGATTGGCTTTCATGGGGAACGCTGTCTTCGGCAGGTTCAAGGTGTCTTTGTAGTTCATACGAAGAGTTCGGAAGCTAGCATCGTTTGAACGCGGCGCAAAGACGCCATTGAATGGATTGAGAGCAAAAGGCAAGGAGGGGCACCTAACCCGGAACGTGGGCCGTGGAACTTCCGACCAAGTACTGGTAAATCCTCACCTTTCATGACGATGTGAAAAGTGCAGGTTAGAGTGATATCGGTGCTAGAAGGGCAGAATCGAAAAGATGAGATGGTCGTATAAGATTGCAAAAATCAGTGGAATTGACGTTCGGATCCACATCACATTCTTGATGCTGCTGGCGGTCTTAGCTTCATTCTATGGTGCGCAGGCTGGTGCGGCGGGTGCTACTCAAGCGCTGATTTTCGTTGTTCTGGTATTTTCTTGTGTGCTGCTTCACGAGTTTGGGCACGCGTTCGCGGCCAAAGCTTACGGGATTAAGACGGCTGACATCACCTTGCTACCGATCGGTGGTGTTGCTCGAATGGAGCGGCTTCCAGAAAAGCCTGCCCAGGAGCTGGTCGTGGCCATCGCTGGCCCGCTGGTGAACGTGGTAATCGCCATAGGGATTCTTGCCGTTTTGACAGTAACCAATAGGCTGGATTTCGGGTTCTTTTATGACGCGCGCAGGTTCACAGTGATTTGGGCGCTGCTCTACACGAATGTCATGATGGTTGTATTTAATTTGATCCCTGCATTTCCGCTGGACGGGGGGCGAGTTCTGCGTGCACTGCTAGCGACTCGTTTGAATTATGTCCATGCCACACAGATCGCGGCGGCAATCGGGCAAGCTCTTGCGTTGGCAATGGGCCTGTGGGCTTTCTATAGAGGTCCGTATCTGCTGATCTTGATCGCTGTCTTTATCTACATGGGGGCGGAGACCGAGTCGTCTTTTGTTCAAATGCGTTACGCCACATCGGGACTGCCCGTATCAACAGCTATGGTGACTCGATTTGATACGTTGAATCATCGCTCGACTCTAGACCAGGCGGTCGATTCTCTTTTGGGGACTTCTCAACATGAGTTTCCGGTCTTGGACGACAACGGCGGGTTTGCAGGTCTTCTCACTAAGCACGATTTGCTAGTAGCTCTGCGAAAACGAGGCCCCGAAACTTTGGTGACAGATGTTATGACCACTGGGTTGCCAACCATTTTGCCACAGATGAGCTTTGATAAGGCTTTCGAGTTAATCCAGGGAGCGAATGCTCCCGCTTTACCGGTGCTAGATTTCTCAGGTAGGCTGATAGGGCTGTTTACTACCGAAAATGTCGGCGAATTTATTATGGTACAAAGTGCGCTGGGAAAGAAGTCGCGCAGATTTCGTTCTAAACCAAAACGAGTGTAAGCACGTTCAGAGATAGGGTGCCAACCACTCCAAACCTTCCTTTGTGGTAGTTTCCGGCTTGTATTCGCACCCGATCCAGCCGGTATACCCAAGTTTATCAATAAGCGAAAACAGATAGGAATAGCGCACCTCCCCTTTATCCGGTTCGCCCCGAGACGGTACACTCGCTAATTGAAAATGGCCGATATCAGCAAAAAGTGAGCTGGTCCGGGTAGAAAGATCGCCACCCATAATCTGCGCGTGGTACCAGTCGAGTTGAATTTTCAAATTAGGACGCCCGATTTCGCGTAGCAATTCAAGGGCGTGCTCGGGTGTTGTCAGATAGTATCCGGGAAAGTCACGCGTGTTAATCGGTTCGATG
Source organism: Verrucomicrobiota bacterium (assembly GCA_019241095.1). Lineage (GTDB taxonomy): Bacteria > Verrucomicrobiota > Verrucomicrobiia > Chthoniobacterales > JAFAMB01 > JAFAXJ01. The sequence continues at coordinate 8,183 of JAFAXJ010000508.1, forward strand.
AGGATTGTCAGGTCGAGCGACTCACACCTGCTGAGCGCGTACTCCAAATTGTCCAGGTAAGCGGTGCGAGCAGCAGGCGTGTCCCCGGCGATGCCGCTCATCACATGAATGCGAGTACAAGCCAGTTCGGCTGCGTACTCAACAGCTTGTTCAAAGGATTCCCGAAATTCCGGCTGTCTGCCAGGAATAGCAGCTAGCCCGCGATCGCCTTTGTCGAGGTCTCCCGCAGGCGCATTAATCAGCACTTGCTCAAGTTGATAACATTGCAGCGCGGCCCTGATTTCCTTTGCCGGTTGGCTATATGGAAACAAAATTTCTACCCCTTTAAATCCTGAGTGAGCGGCAGCCCCAAACCGCTCCAGAAAAGGTTCCTCTTGGAACAACCAGGATAGGTTAGCATCGAATTTTAACATTAAAGTGGTGGTAATTTCTCTTTCTCAGTCACCCGATCAGCATTTGAGCGACTATTCCCAATCGGCCCCAAACTGTTCGCGCAGCTGATTGATCTGGGCAGGAGTCAAGGACCGCACCTTTTGTCCGTGTAGAAGAAGCATTAACTTCGCGGTCTCCTCCAATTCTTCGGTAGCGTACATGGCGCCATCCAAGTCTGGCGCGGAAACTACCGGTCCATGGTTTGCAAGGAGAACCGCTGCGTGTTTAGGAGCATGTCTGCCGATCTCTTCAGCCAGCGCTTTATCACCCGGGCGGAAATAGGGGATCAAAGGCAGCTTTCCAACGCGCATCACGAAATAAGGAGTAATCGGCGGTATACAACTACCGGGATCCAAATCGTCCAGGCAAGAGATAGCTGCTGCATAGCTGCTGTGCAGGTGAATGATTGCGCCGCTTTGGTTTCGCGCGTGGTACACCGCCATATGCAAAAAATATTCCTTGCTCGGTTTGGCCCCTGAAATGAGGTTGCCTTTCCAATCAAGTTTTGAAACCGAGGCAGGATCGAGATATCCAAGAGAAGAATTCGTCGGTGTGAGTAACCAGCCATCTTCAAGTCGAACACTGATGTTGCCGCTGCTGCCGGGGCTCAAGCCGCGCTGATACAAACTACGGCCAATCTCCACTATCCGCTCTCTGAGCTGCGTCTCGTTCGTCATGCAAAAAGTTTCCAGGCGTCCAAGAAAAATCGTTCGGATCCGAAATTGCCGGATTTGAGCGCGAGCGCAATTTCTGGACGTTTTCCGGATGCTAACGTCCAGGGTACTCCGGGGTCAATCTCGGGACCGATTCGTAGTGTATCGATTTCGAGGGCGCTGACGATTGCCCCTGACGTTTCGCCTCCGGCAATAATCATTTGGCCGTAACCCTGTTCCGCAAGCGCTAATGCCAATTTTGCCAGGAACCGTTCGCACAGTTCACATGCTGCTTGTCTGCCTAGCCGGCCATGAGTCTCACTGATATCCTCCGGGGTGGCGCTCGTATAAATCAGCAAGGGCCAGTTTTTCTGGGAGCGAGTC
>JAFAXJ010000021.1 GCA_019241095.1 Verrucomicrobiota bacterium
TCAGATCAACGTCCGATGAGCACAATACATCTGAAAAAATCATAAAGCGTTTGGAATGGAAAATAACTTGGGAAAATGTTCTATTTAAGACCCGTTCTTTCCCAAGAACTTAACAGGAGTTTCGATCCTCGGCGCAGGCAATTGCCACCACGTGCTAGAGCCTGCTGCATAAGACGATACTGACGTTTTCCGCAATTGCTGATTTTTTGCAAGAGCAGAAACCCTTCTGATAGAACTATAAAAGCAATGAATTCCCCACAACTCTATGAGGCTGTCTAAAGATCTCTCGTATTTAGTTTTCTACGGTCTGGTTAGCGCGGTTGCGTTTGGAGCAGCTTACGCTCAGAATGCCAAACCGGAAGTCACCCTTGCCGTGATTCCCAAGGACACGATGAGCATTTACTGGAAATCTGTCCACGCCGGAGCAGTCAAAGCTGCAGACGAATTAGAAGCCGCCAAACAACCGGTTAAGCTGATTTGGAAAAGTTCATTCCGGCAGGACGATCGCGAAGGTCAGATTCAAGTGATCGAGAACTTCATCGGCATGAAAGTGAATGGGATGGTCTTGGCCCCGAATGATTCCGAAGCCATCGTTGCGCCAGTAGAGACCGCGGTCAGCGCCAACATCCCGGTAGTCATAATCGACTCAGCATTAAAATCAGCCAAGCCCTTATCTTTCGTTGCTACTGATAATGAGGAAGGTGGAAAATTAGCCGCGAAGCGGCTTGGCGAAGTACTTGGAGGTAAAGGAAAGGTGATCATGCTCCGATATCTCGAAGGCGGTGCTGCGACCGAAGAGCGCGAGAAAGGATTTCTCGAGCAAATTAAAGAATTTCCCGACATTCAAGTGATCTCTTCGGATCAGCATGGAGGAGCAACCAGGGATAACTGCTACCAAGCCTCACAGAATCTTCTGAATCGATTCGGCGGACAAGTGAATGGCATTTTTACCCCAAACGATTCAACAACGGAAGGCATGTTGCTGGCTCGAAGAGATCTTGGCCTTGGTAAGGATAAAGTTAAACAGGTAGGATTCGATAGCAGCCCATTGATGATTGAAGCTCTTAAATCTGGAGAACTGGAAGGCCTGGTTTTGCAGGACCCGTTTTCGATGGGGTATCTTGGAGTTAAAAATATCATTGCAGCGATCAATGGTGAAAAGATAGATCAAAAAATCGTTACACCCCTAAAAGTCGCGACCCAGAAGAATATGTCGGAACCGGAAATTGCGAACTTACTTCATCCCCCCGTGGTCGACTAGGCAAGTTGCGCCTGAGGATTAGGATGACGTTCTCCAGGGCAGCCTTCGTGCGAGGTGTGTTGGGGTCGTTATTTTGCCCATCCACACAGAAAGCCGTTCCGCAAACTATTGAGTGTTACGGCAGGATAGTTGACTTCGACTTGTGGCTTGCTGCGTACTGTGGGAAGGGCGCCCACAGCCGCAGCAGTCCAAAATGTCTTTTTGCCGATTCAGGTGCAGCGAGATCCATTAACACTACCGAGAACGGTTAATGAAGTAAATTAACCAGTCCAGTGACAACTATCAATCAGGGGGCATGGTAGTAGAACTTTTGATTCATCGGCAATTAAGCGCTTATCACATCGCCTGAGGCGTTTGGGTTCTCAGATCGCGATGCTGGACCGGGTCTGTGCTGAGCGGTGTGCGGACTCAATGACCTCGAGGGTTCTTCTTGCATCTTCTCCGCTTACCTTGGGTTGCCCGCCGTTTGTTAATACCTCCACGAAACTGGCTACCTCCCTGTCGTAAGAGCGCGCGTACGAACCGGGCATTTGAACTAACGTCCAGCCCTGGAGTTCTCCGTTCAGCGGAACGTCTTTAGAATAAATCCAGAACTTTTCTTGAGCCAGGCTGATACGAATCGCGCCCTTGTCACCCAACAGATAGACCGTTTGATCCCACCCGCTGGGGAACCCGATCTCCCACCCAGGCAAGCGTGTGCTGTAGCTGATTGTGATTTCAGCTATGCAGCCCTCAGCAAAATGGAGGAGAACTATTCCAGTTTCTTCTCCCTCCATCTCACCGCGTGCCGATTGACCAAACATCGCAGTAACTTCAACCACGGCACCAAAAAGGTGCTGCAGGACATAGACAAAATGCGCGCCTGTATCGATGAAAGCCCCACCCCCATTTTGCTCGAGAGACTTACGGAAGTCATTTGGGGTAAACAGAAACCAGGATAGTGAATGCGCTTTGATAAGGTGAACACTGCCTATCAGACCTGCCACGATGCATTTTTGGACCTTCTCGATCAACTCGTTGAAGATATGATTGTGGGCGACCATCAGCTTAATTTTTGCCTCTCTCGCGGCGCTCAGAATGGTGTCCGCCTCGACTAACGTTCTCGCGAGCGGTTTCTCAATAAAAATATGCTTTCCGTTGGCAGCAGCCTGCTGCACAGCATCAACATGAATGTTATGTGGCAGACAGATATCCACGGCATCGATCTGCTCCTGTGAAAACAGTTCGTCAAGACTTCGAAACGCTTTCGGTATTTGCCACCGGTCGGCTTTTTGCTGGGCAATATCGAGTTGAACATCTACCAGCGCCGGGATATCCACTTTTGAAGCAAGCAACCGATAACCGTGGAGGTGCAGTTCAGCGATTCTGCCGGCGCCCATTATAGCAACGCGTATTCTTGAGTTCATTCGATGAAATTATTCCAAGACATAGTCTTCTGCCGTGTTTACGCAAATAAACATCCTTTGAACTATTATTTAGCGAAACAGAATGCATCATACGAGCAGTAGTATGCCTACCCTTTTGTCCCTTATCTGGGGCAATCTTGCAATAAAGAATGTCAGTCGTATTACAGCCCAATGGGTTCAGTTAGTTTTTGGGTGATTGCATCTCCGGCAACCATAATACTCGAAGTATGAAAGCGGTTAACATTGCAGTGATTGACCCTGGATTTATGGCTAAAGCGCGTTCAGCCGCGTATGCGACGATGCCAATATTTTTTGGCCTCCTCCACTTATCCCGGTCCGAACCACTCGCGACCGCTCGCGACTGGTGCTGGCGTTTTCGGTGAAGTCGACGTGGATGACGCAATGGTGTATCAGTCAAATTTAGAATGAAGTCATTGGTTAAATCAAAGCGACTCGCAACGCATATCGCCGCAACAATTTCCTGTCCTTTGAACTCTACCGCAGTAAAGGATCCATCCTTTTTAATTACGAACCCCGAGATGAGTTGCAGGTGATGTTTGCAGACGATCCAATTGATGCACGCGGGTTTCGAACGATCTATACCGGACCGGCGCAGTCGTAGGGAAATCTGTGGCCAATTCCTTGGTATCGGCTACAGCGATAGGAAGCTCATTGAGTGTTACGACCTGATGTCAGCAATCGCAACTGGTAATCTACTTTTGCCTAATTTTCGCGACGGCTGCAAAATAACTCGAATAGTTGAAGCAATCGTCAAATCAGCCAAGAGTCGTGAGTGGCAGGAGGTGTCTGGGTGACAATGTCCGTTGCGCCAGAGATCTTGTTGGAAACGCGGGCAGTGGTATTTGCAATAGACATAAATGAAAAAATTTGCGAGACTGCCGCTGTTATTCCGTGCCCGGCAATAAGCCGGTTACGAGTCTGATTCTCCCCGAAACCCGAACCAAAACACTAGAGAAAAGGTCAGCCAAAATCTTCGGCCCTCTTTGATTAGTGCTCTCCACGTAAAGAAATGAAAAGCCGCGTTTTAGATGATTTATTAAAAATTGCTCTTAGCTTAAGCGTATTTGCAATAATCCAACCAGCGCTGGCGCAGAACAAACATTATCGTATAGGGTTTGTAGTCGGCGACGTTGGTAACCCATTCCACACGCGCGTCTGGAAAACGGCTAAGACGACCGCCGCCGCCAACAACATTGACCTGATTATATTAGATACTAAGCGGGATCTCGCTACCGAATCGAGTAACATCGACCAACTTATTTCTCAGCATCCAGACCTGATCATGGTGATGCCTACCTCGGCTGAAGGCAGCGTCGCCGGGCTAGATCGGATTATTGAGGCAAAGATTCCATTAATGACCGTTTTAGACAGCGCCAGTGGCTCTGGTACTAAATATCGCTATGTCGGCTCTGACTTCGAAGATTGGGGACAACTTCAAATAGGTCATTTGGCACAGCTGCTCAATGGCAAGGGCAACATAGTTTATATTAAAGGCGCAGCTGGGTTTTTGATTGAACACCTTCGAGACAGCTTCACGAAAAAAGCGCTGAAAGATTATCCGGATATACATGTCGTCTTTGAGCAGAATGGAGATTGGAACAAACCTTCTGGTGTCACAATAATGGAAGACGCTCTGGCGCGTTCGCCAGCGCCAAATAGTATACAGGCAGTAATCGCTCACAACGACAATATGGTGTTAGGAGCAATCGAGGCGCTCAAGCGCGCCAATCGGTTAAACCAAGTCGTGACCGGCGGCAGTGACGGCAATGCGGACGCGCTTCAATCAATGCTGGCTGGGGAACTGACTTATTCAATATTCCAGAACGGAGAAGAAATAGGTGAAAAAAGCATTTCAACCGCTCTCGATGTTTTGAACGGCAAGAATCCGCCAATGCTCGTAGGTGTGCAGCTGAAGCTGATTGATAACAAAGAGATGGCCAAGGAATATTTAAAGAAAGTCTATGGCATTGAGTAATCATGGATGCAGTACCATTATTGTCACTGAAAGGCATCAGCAAAGCCTTTGGCGCCGTAGTTGCTCTTGAGGGGGTCGACTTTGAGATATCCCGCCCAGAAGTGGTGGCTTTGGTCGGCGATAATGGAGCTGGGAAATCCACCTTGATTAAGATCATTTCGGGCGTTCTGCATGCTGACTCTGGTCAGATCAGGGTGGAGGGTTTGCCGGTGCGATATACAGGCCCGGAAAGCCCGAAATTGCTGGGGATTGAAACCGTGTACCAGGACCTTGCACTTGTTAACACGTTCGACACGATTCAAAACATATATCTTGGAAGAGAAATAACCGGGCTCGGGGGGATCTTTCTTGACCATAAGAGAATGCATCAAGAGGCTAAAAAGCATCTCACAACGCTTGACATAAATCTGCCCTCCATCCGCAAAAAGGTTCGTTACCTGTCGGGCGGCCAGCGGCAGGCGGTTGCGATCAGCCGAGCCACTGGCTGGGGTGCAAAATTAATTATCATGGATGAGCCTACGGCAGCACTTGGCGTCAAAGAATCGCGTCAGGTTTTGAAGGTGGTGAAGACCTTAAGAGCTTCGAATGTCTCAGTGATTCTTGTTAGCCACAACATCGAGCACGTGTTCGCAATCACTGACCGGATAACGGTTCTACGGCATGGCCGTGTAGTTGCTTCCCGGCAGACGCATGCCACTAGCCCGGAAGAAATCGTGCGATTGATCACTGGTGCGAGTCTCGCCCAGTAAAGGTGCGCTAAATTGGACCGATCTTTTCGAAACCTGCTTAGGTGAGCCTCAGGAAATAATGGACTTGGCAAACGGAAAGAAACGGGAGGGTCGGCGCACCCCGGACTTAACCAACGATTCCAGATCGAGTCCTGAAACAGATTCTCCGGAGAGTCGCTCCAACCGCCTAGCGACCAAGGGAGGAGAGCATCGGTATAGGGAAACCATTCTGCAGTTAGGTCTTTATGGTGCGCTCCTAATTCTGATTGGCTTCTTTTCGGTCTGCTCTCCTTATTTCTTCACTGTCACAAATGCCGAGAACATTCTGCTCCAAGCCAGCATCGTCGGAATGGTCGCCATAGCCCAGACCTTTGTCATTGTTTCTGGCGGGATCGACCTTTCCGTAGGTTCGATGATTGGGCTTACTGGTGTGACCGCGGGATTTGTTGCGTTACGTCCAGATACCGGTCCTATCCTCCCGTTTTTCGCGGCCATCACGATGGGCGCCTTGGCCGGCGCTGTCAATGGCGGATTGATCGCGATGTTCAGAATCCCGCCGTTCATCGTTACGTTGGCAAGTCTGTATGCCGCGCGAGGCCTAGCCTTAATTCTTACTAACACGCAAAATCTATACGGTTTCAATCCCGGTTTTAAATTTGTGGGCGCTGGAAGAATTGCTGGCTTTCCAATCATCATTCTCATTTTTATCTCTCTCAGTGTGATCGCATATGTTCTGCAAGAGCATACACGCTTTGCTCGGCATGTTTATGCAATTGGCGGCGGCCGGAGAGCTGCGGAATTCTTTGGTGTTTCGGTTCGTCGAGTTGAGCTGATTCTTTACGCGGTCAGCGGTGCCGTTGCCGGCTTGGCTGGTGCGGCCCTCGCAGCGCGGGTAGCGTCAGCCGAACCTACCGCTGGTATAGGGTTTGAGTTAACGGCAATTGCCGCCGTTATCATTGGCGGTACCAGTCTAAGCGGAGGTGAAGGTGGAGTTCAACGGAGCATAGTTGGAATGCTTATTCTTGCAATCATCAGCAACGGACTTAATTTGATGGCGGTACCCAGCTACTATCAACAGGTTATCTCTGCCGCCGTAATCGTAGTGGCCGTAGTTGCAGACCAATGGTCCAAGGCTCGGGCTGAGTAAACGGCTGCTTCAAAGAGGGTTCCGCCGGTAAGAAGATTTGCTACTTTGACAGGGCTTGTCTCCCTGCTTTTGAGCGATGTTCAGCTTACCAGTTATACGTGGCAACATTATCACGAAATAGTTCAAGATCTTCTGATGAAAGCTCTAACTAATAGATGAACACTAAGCTAAAAACTAGTTCATCTCAGCCAGTATCCGTTGATCGGCCTAGTAAAATGAAAGTTAATTGTACGATCCATGCGGATGTGCTTGTTTTCTTTTGACTGACGGGATCTGCTCACCTTTGGTTCGAACACTGTAAGCTGTGATGTGCGATTTGTTTGTAAGCCCGTTACGGAAGGCTCTATTGCGAGTTCAGGGCCTAAATTAAATAACCAGCAAATCCGGAGCTTCTTCAGGTTGGGCGGGTTTCTATTCAGCTGTTTGCGGGCTCTGAACAGGAGGAGCGGATGACCAAGTTGCATC
>JAFAXJ010000029.1 GCA_019241095.1 Verrucomicrobiota bacterium
CGATAACGGGATCAGCCCTTGCCGAGAATTTTTGTCGTATTCGCCGCTAAGGACAACAAGGTCTCGATAATTGATGGAAGCGGCCTTGATTCGCACCAGAATTTCATCCGGTGCCGGTTCAGGGATTGGCAGGTCAACGAGTTTCAATCCGTCTGGAGTCCCAAACTTCTCGATTTGGTAGGCTTTCATTAGAACAAGAAACGACAACAAATCGGTTTTTGCATTAACGGCTAACATTGAGCCGCGAAAAAAGACTGTGCTACAATGCCTGCGGAGCGTATCGCAAAACCTATATCACACCGTGAAGGGGCGTGATATGCTGAATTATGTCAGCAAAAAAGGTTCTCTTTTTGGTAGGCGATTTCGTCGAAGATTATGAAGTCATGGTCCCGTTCCAAGCTCTATTGATGGTCGGTCACCATGTGCATACCATCTGTCCCGGGAAAAAAGCCGGAGATAAAATCAAAACAGCGGTCCACGATTTTGAGGGAGACCAGACCTACACTGAAAAACGCGGACACGATTTCGTCCTTAATGCCACCTTTAGCGAGGTCAATCCGGAACAGTACGATGCTTTATTTCTGCCCGGGGGTAGAGCGCCAGAGTACCTGCGATTGAACAAAGGCATCCTCGAGTTTGTGCAACACTTTTTCCTAACCTCCAAACCGGTTGGGGCCATCTGCCATGGAGTCCAGGTTTTAGCAGCGGCGGGAGTCGTTAAGGGACGGAAATGTTCGGGTTATCCTGCCTGTGCTCCTGAAATATCTCTAGCCGAAGGCCAATTTGTGGACTTGGAGATGACTGATGCTTATACAGACGGCAACTTAGTTACTGCGCCCGCGTGGCCGGCTCATCCGGCGTTTCTGGCAGACTTCCTGAAAGTGCTCGGTACGCGAATCGAACTGTAGGTACTATATCGGGGCGCAGTACACTACATTGGACCGTAGATATCATTGGTCTTCAGAACATAGCAAGGAACACGTTCAACAAATCCACCGCTGCGTCCCGAAAGCTAAACCCATTGACCTATCTTCTTTCTCGTTCACTCGCTCCAGTCCAATATTACTTTTCCCGATTGACCGCTTTTCATAACCCGAAAAGCTTGCTCAAACTCAAAATAAGGGAACCGGTGAGTAATAACCCGTGAGATATCCAACCCGGACTGTAACATTGAAGTCATCTTATACCAGGTTTCGTACATCTCTCTACCGTAGATGCCTTTGATAGTAAGGCCGTTAAAAACTACCAAATCCCAGTCGATTGCCGCAGCTTTTGATTGAATTCCTAACAAGGCGATTTTCCCTCCATGACACATAGCAGCCAACATGTCGTTTAGGGCTTGTGCGTTGCCTGACATTTCTAGCCCAACATCAAATCCTTCTTTCATTCCCAGATCTGTCATTACGGTTGAAAGGTTTGCCGTCCGAATATCTAACGCTATCGTTGCGCCCATTTTCCTGGCGAGATCCAGTCGGTATGGATTCATGTCCGTAATAACAACAAAACGAGCCCCGGCGTGCTTAGCAATCGCTATTGCCATTAGACCAATTGGGCCGGCGCCGGTAATCAAAACATCTTCACCAAGCACATCAAAAGATAACGCGGTGTGAACTGCATTGCCGAGCGGATCGAAGCAAGAAAGGATTTCCAAAGATATATTCGGGTCTGCTGCCCAAACATTGGTCTCGGGGATTGACAGATACTGAGCAAAAGCACCAGGCCGGTTAACTCCAACTCCGCTGGTCTTGTTGCAAAGATGGCGCCGTCCAGCCAAGCAGTTCCGGCATCGGCCGCAAACGACGTGTCCTTCCCCTGTTACCACCATCCCTGGGTGAAAATCATGCACGTGAGATCCCACAGCCTGTACCACTCCAACAAACTCGTGACCTATCACCATCGGGGTTGGAACAGTTTTTTGTGCCCAGGAATCCCAGTCGTAAATGTGCATATCGGTGCCGCATATCGACGAGCGTTTGACCCGAATGAGCACGTCGAATGCGCCAAGCATTGGAATCGGGGTCTCCTGTAACCAAAGCCCCGGGGTTCGCTCTCGCTTTACTATCGCAAGCATGGTTCTCATACCCTGAGTTACCATAAATCGTAAAGAGGGATCACAAAGCTGACTTTGCGTTCCTAAACTGTTTTTCTCGCGGTCGTCCTTGCCTGAGTGGGAAAGCCTCTTGATCTTCCTTCAATACCGGCGTGCAAGGAGATCTACGAGTTTGGGCAACTCGAGAACAAGAACAACGACGAGGGGGAGGACTAAGATGGGAAAGGAGGTAAGCGAAGCGAATTAGCAGTCTCTTTACGTTGAACTTCAACGCGGCTACTCCTACTCTGAGCAGAAATGCGTTTGTTAGCCCTCGATCCAGCTTTGCGAAATTCGGGTTTCGCTATTTTGCAAAAACAAGGATCCCGGGTTTGCGCTTTAAGCTATGGCGTAATTAAGAACAGAGAT
>JAFAXJ010000152.1 GCA_019241095.1 Verrucomicrobiota bacterium
ACTCTAAAGCAAGGCAGAATCTTTGCGCGCGGCTCGGCAGATAATAAAGGCCAGATTTTTGCCCATATCGCCGGAATCGAGAAAACGATTGCTGAAAAAGGCGATTTACCAGTTAACCTGATTGTTTTTGTAGAAGGAGAAGAGGAGGTTGGAAGTCCCAATCTAGAAAATTTTTTACAAGAACATCGGTCTGATTGTGAATGCGAGATTATAGCCGTCTCAGATTCAGGGATGGTTGCTGCCGGAATTCCTACTTTCGCGTATGGTCTTCGAGGAATCTGTTGCATCGAGGTGCGATTGAGAGGGCCGGCGCAGGATCTGCATTCCGGAATCTTTGGGGGATCGGTTGCAAACCCGGCCACTGTGTTGAGCAGGATGATCGCGAGCTTGCACGATCTCTCCGGTAGGACCACGGTTCCCGGCTTTTACGATCAAGTGCTTCCGATTCAGCCCTGGGAACGCGAGCTTTGGGAAAAATTGCCTTTCGATAAAGCTGATTGGCTTCGCACGACCGGCTCGCCGGCTTTGGCTGGCGAGAATGGATATACATTCCTGGAACATGTCTGGGCACGTCCAACCGCTGAGGTCAATGGACTCGTAAGTGGATATCAAGGAGAAGGCCCGAAAACGATTGTACCAAGCCTGGCAACCGCAAAGCTATCTTTTCGCTTGGTGCCCCGCCAGGATCCGGAAAAAATAAAAGAGTTGGTGACAGAGTTTCTGAAAGCGCAGTGCCCGCCATCAGTCATGATGGAAATTGTTTATCAACATCAGGGAAAACCTTATCTGGTAGAGCCAAATTCAAAGTTTGGCATGGCGGCTCAACGCGCTCTGATGCAGACCTTCAACAAACCTGTGGCTCTAGTGCGAGAGGGCGGCAGTATCCCGATTACCCAAAGTTTTAAAGACATCATTGGCGCTGACACATTGCTGCTGGGCTTAGCGTTGCCGGATTCAAGAGCTCATTCGCCAAATGAAAACTTTACCACAGAGAATTTTTATGCCGGCATGCGTTTAAACAGGCATTTGCTGGAAGAGATTTCTGAGGTCGAATGAAAACGACCGGCTGCCTGCTCACAGGATTGATATTAGTTGCGGAACTAACAGAGGGGCAAACTGTACGCAAGCAGGTCAGCACCTTGCAGACAGCGACCCCGAAGCAGGCAGCTACCAGAACTGAACCTGGCCTGCCAGAACAGCCCGATAAAAATGCTGCTGCAGAGCAGGCGGCTGTAAGCTCAATCAAACCGGAGATGCTGGAAGGTTTCGCGGAGCAGCCTGCGCCGATTCAGCAGTTGCTCCGCTCTGCCTTATCTTTGACTGAGCAGGGATTGAGTTACAAGTATGGTTCCAGTGATCCCAAAGCCGGTGGAATGGACTGTTCTGGTTTTATTTACTATCTGCTCACAACCAGCGGCTTCCGCAATGTCCCCAGAGACTCGGGCGGTCAGTACGCCTGGGTGCTCAAGGACAGCGTTTTCCATTCGGTTCTGACGCAAAACCAGGATCTTCTCAAGGATCTGAAACCGGGAGATCTCCTGTTCTGGTCGGGAACCTATCGTGTAAATCGTGCTACTCCCATTAGCCACGTTATGATCTACTTGGGTAAAGAGAAATCGACCGGTAAACCGGTAATGGTCGGCGCTTCAGACGGAAGAACCTACCGCGGTCTGCGGAGGTCGGGTGTCAGTGTATTCGATTTTAAGATCCCAAGCGGGCAGCCAAACAAAAATGATTCGACCTTGACCGCCCGGTTTGAGGGTTATGGGAGTATCCCGCCCACTCAACCGAGGGCGGGATGACGACTAGATTCTCAACGAAATTCACTGCTTGATGCTCGACCTGTTTTTATCCGATTTCGACCGAGACGCGTTGGCCGGCAGGATCGCCGAACTTGTCAAACGCAATGTGTATGTCGGAACTTCGTCTTGGAAATATTCCGGCTGGCTTGGGATGTTGTATGACCGAACCCGATACGAGACGAAGGGAAAATTTTCTCTGGCTCGTTTTGAAGACGAATGCCTTGCCGAGTATTGCCAATTTTTAAGCACTGTCTGCGTCGACGCTGGGTATTACAAGTTTCCTGATCTTGCCTATCTTGACCGTCTATTCCGAGATGTTCCCAGTTATTGCCGGCTAAGTTTCAAGGTGACTGACATCATCACCCTGCGGAGATTTCCTGCGTTGGCGCGTTATGGTGCGGAACAGGGAAAGCTCAATCCCCTTTTTCTCAGCTCTAACCTCTTTCTCGAATCGTTTTTTATGCCGCTGCAGGAATTTCGAGCTCGAATAGGAGTTCTGATCTTCGAGTTCGCCGAGTTCAGGGCAAGCGACTTGGAACCCGAATCGTTTCTGGAGCGGTTAGAACGCTTTCTAGGTGCTTTGCCGAGTGACTGGCAATATGGGGTCGAGCTGAGGTCGAGATCTTTTGTCACTCCTGATTATTTTCGATTGCTTAGCAAATTCCGTGTTGCTCACGTATTCAACCAATGGAACCGAATGCCTTCTGTGAAAAGGCAGCTGCAATGGCCCGGCTCAATTACTACCGATTTTACAGTAGGCCGTTTTCTTTTAAGGCCAGGCAAAAGCTACCAAGAAGCCGTCGAGCGATTCAGTCCCTACCAGGAAACAAGAGAAATTGATCCTTCAGCGAGAAACGCGGCTCGCAAGCTCATTTGGGACGTTCCTATGAAAGAGGGTCGTCCAACCTTCGTCTACATAAATAACCGTCTCGAGGGTAATGCCTTGAATACGATCTGGGCCGTAACTAGCCGGGATCAGGACTAGAAGCTCACAGGTCACGAAGAATGGATGGCCTTGTGAAAAGTCCTTAAACTCTGATTTGCGCCAACTTTCTCAGATGGCATTCTGCCGCTATGCTCGAAATGCGATTGATACGGGAACAGCCTGATTTGGTGCGGGAACGGTTAAACACCCGAGATCCGGGGCTAGGAAAGCAGGTGGATGCGATTCTTGAGCTAGATTCCATCCGGCGACAGTTAGAAACTCAATTACAGCGCATTCACGCCGAGCGAAACAAGCTGAGCAAGGAAATAGGCCAGCTTCGAGCCAAAAAAGAAACGAGCATTGAGCTCGAAACGAAGGTCCGGGAACTTGGTGACGATCTGGCAGTTCTCAATGAGCGGGTCATTGCCGCTGACGAAGCACAAAGATCCTTGATGCTGAGCATTCCTAATTTGCCGCACGCACGAGCAGTGAAGGGTTCAGATGCGAGCGCAAACCCAGTAATTCGGGTCTGGGGCGAAAAACCAGAATTCGACTTTACACCTCGAGATCACGTGAGTTTAGGCAATGAGCTTGGCCTTTTTGACTTTGAACGCGCTGCCAAAATCAGTGGAAGCGGCTTTATTGCCTATACAGGAATGGGGGCTCGCCTTCAGCGCGGCTTAATCCAATTTCTGCTTGATCTTCACACTGCGGAGCATGGCTATTTCGAGATTTCTCCGCCGTACTTAGTTCGGCGCTACTCCATGGTGGGCACTGGCGCTTTGCCAAAATTCGAGCAGGATGCATACGGTCTCGATGACGGCGAAGCATTTCTGATTCCGACCGCTGAGGTCCCGCTGACCAATTTTCACCGTGAGGAGGCATTATCGTATCGGGATCTGCCAAAATACTATGTAGCACAAACGCCTTGCTTCCGCAGAGAAGCGGGCTCCGCCGGGAAGGAGACGCGCGGCTTAATCCGTGTGCATCAGTTTGACAAGGTCGAACTGGTAAAGATCACTGAGCCACACCAATCCTATCTGGAGCTGGACAAAATGACCGCTGATGCAGAGAGGGTTCTGCAGCTTTTGGGGTTACATTATCGAGTGATTGAGCTCTGTACAGGAGACCTTGGATTTAGCATGGCCAAAACATACGACATCGAAGTTTGGGCGCCGGGCCAGGGAAGCTATCTCGAAGTTTCGAGTTGTTCCAACGCCGAAGATTTTCAGGCCAGGAGGATTAATTTGAAGTTCAAAGATGCAGAGGGAAAAAACCGTTATCCACATACATTGAACGGCTCAGGTACAGCCTTACCGCGGCTGATTGTCGCCTTGCTGGAATCCGGTCAACAGAAAGATGGATCGATAAAGATTCCAGAACCTTTACAGAATTACATGAAGGCTGCCGAACTGCGAAAATGATCGACAGGATCAGATCTCCCGAGCTTCGGCGCAACCTTCCTCTCCATGATAGACCTTGATCAGGTCCAAAAGCTTTGACCGTACCAAGACCAGGCTTCCAGCAGATTCGCGATGAGAATGCAGTCTTTATTAAGACGAAACTCGTGATTGAGACTGCGATTGTGATTGAGTCCCAGATTGGGACTGAGACTGCGATTGATTATCATCTGGCTTTACATCGAGCCAATCACAAAATTCGTCGTGGATGGCTTCACTGATTTCGGTCAATCGAAGCTGTATGGCGTCCATGTATTCGTGAAGGCCATTCTGAAAGATTTCTTGGATGGTTATGTAGGAGAGATCAGCAAGCAGCTTTCCCGAAAGGCGTTCAGCTTCTACCGAGTAAAGGTGATCGCCGCGTTCTACGCCTGTAATCTTGTGTAAAGCGCTGTCAAAAGCATCAACACAAAAAAGAATTGATCTTGGAAACGAAGGGTTCTTGATAAGAAACTCCGCGACTTTCCACGGGGCAACCTGGCCTCGATAATGTTTGCGGTAGGGCTCAAGTGCACTGCAGGATCGTAAAACCGACATCCATTCGAGAGTATCCACAGTGCCGCCCACTCTTTCGCCGCTTGGGAGTAAGATATGGTACTTGATATCGAGGATGCGTGATGTGCGGTCTCCTCGCTCAAGCAACTTGCCTAATTGGACAAAGTCCCAACCTTCATCGTGACCCATCGTCGCGTCGGTTATACCCTGGAACAAGTGCGACGCCTCTAAAATCCATTTGAAGAATTCATAAACACTTGAGCCGTAGAGTCTTCTCGCTTCACCAGATTTGAAAAATAGAAACATTCGATTGATCTGTTCCCACATTTCCGTGGAAATTTGTTCTCGTACAGTCCGAGCATTCTCACGAGCTGACGACAGACATGAATAGATGGAGTTGGGGTTTTTCCGTTCGAAGGTTACAAACTCAATGACAGATTCCTCTGAAACGGATTGGTAAAGCGACTGGAATAACTTGTTGTCTTCCAGGCTAAAAATGATCGATTCCCAACGTTGTGCATCGCCGCTGCCGTTCAGAACCCGAGTATCCAGCGCTAATTGAACATTCACGTCGAGCATTCTGGCATTGTTTTCTGCTCGTTCCGTATAACGACTCAGCCAGAAAAGTGCGTCAGCGCATCGGCTTAACATAACTATGCATTATTAAAGTCATTGTTGCGCGTGCAGGAGTCGTTGCTTACCCCTCATCGGTTGCCAATCGAATACTCTGCCGAACAAGAGGCTACTCATTGCTCAATACCCAAGTGTCTTTACTACCGCCGCCTTGCGAAGAATTCACAACCAGTGATCCTTTACGTAAAGCGACCCTGGTTAATCCTCCCGGAGCAATGGTGATTTTGTCGCCGAATAAAATGTAAGGTCGTAAATCAATATGCCTGCCTTCAAAATGTCCCTCGCAGAAAGAGGGAGATCTTGAGAGACTCATGACCGGCTGTGCAATGTAATTGCGTGGATTTTTCAGGATTGCCTGGCGGAACTGTTCATGTTGCTCGCGAGTGGCGTGTGGACCGATCAGCATCCCGTATCCTCCGCTCTCATTGGCAGATTTAACAACAAGGTTGTGAAGATTGCTCAGAATGTATTCTCGATCACTGTCGATCTGAGAAAGGTATGTTTCAACATTCGGCAAGATCGGGTCTTGATCCAAATAGTAGCGAATCATCGCGGGAACGAAATAATAGGTTACCTTATCATCAGCAACACCAGTGCCGATTGAGTTGGCAAGACTGACGTTCCCGTGCCTGTAAGC
>JAFAXJ010000353.1 GCA_019241095.1 Verrucomicrobiota bacterium
TTTGCAAATTCCGTTGCCAGATGCAGTCCAATACCGCTGGAAGATCCGGTGATCAAAGTGGTCTGCGGATTAGTCGATTCATTCATGCTCTATCGTTCGATCGTCAGCAGGCTTGTGGAGCTCTGGAGCCGACGATCTGACAATTCAGCATCGGGGGAGCAAGGCCCCGCCGAGCTAGAGTCTCCTGATAAACAAAGGCTTTGTCAGGGTATAGTCACTGGAAGGACGACAGCGGTTTGCCGTTAAGATTTCGATGGGATGAAAGAGCGTCTTCAGTTTGACAGAAACACAGAAACTGCCCGGTCGTAATAGCAAAACCGAGCAACCAAGCAAACCCTACAGCTCCACTTCGGCAAGAAGGCCAAACAAGGCCGTTATGTTCACCGACTTCCTAGCTCGCGTCGAGCCTTGCTGCCCTGAAGATCGGTGCAGCCAAGGTGAAGACTCTTTCTGCATCGCTTGCGTCTGCCTGTCCGAACCGGTTAATTGTTCTCTAAGGCTGTTACGTTCGGGTTAGACCGGTCAAAATCCCTTTGAACATTATCTGTTTTCTTCTCAAGCAGCTCGATTTTGGCCCGCAATGCATCACGCTGGTTCACGGCTTCAGCGGCGCTCTTTTTGGCTGTCTCCAAATCTTGTTTTTCCTGCTCTAACTGCGCCTGCATTAAATCAAGACGTTTGCCCAATTCTTCCAACTTCCTGGCGTCAGGTTCCGCGTTTTGCTCCAAGGCAGGTCGGTCAGTAACGGCTGCAACATTCCTACGACCCGCCATGCCGGGGGGTTGCTCAACAGCTTTCAGATTAGGTTGTGGTGAATGGTTGTCAACCGCGTCAGCACTCTCCTGGGTTCGTCCGGTCTGTGCCAGCGAGACAGCCCGCTCACTACTTGCAGTTTCTTGATTGCCACCAAGTTCCTGTGGCTTGGAATCGATCGTCTCAGTTTTGGCAGAGCTAAAAAGGAGATTAAAAGGAACGGCTCTGGAAACGACATCCGTAATTCGGAAGTTCTGGATATCGCGCAAAAAAGCCATGCTGCCATTTCTCAAGCTCCAGGAAACTCCGGCAAGGGCAACGAGCATCGTGAGACCGATCCATAAACGCCGACCATTTTGCTTTTTAATACTCCTGAGCAAAAACTCGCGTTCTAAAGAAGTGACCGAGTTGCGATGCTTCCTAATCAGATTATTCGCGTCACGTAACAGTGCGCTCGAGGCAAGGAGGCCTTTGTTCTTTCTTCCACCACTCGACCAAGCGGAAAGACTGGGCTCGATTCGGCGGCGGGTCCGGAAGAACTCCGGGTTCAGAATTTGCCGAGATCGGGGTAAGTGTCCAATGATAGCTTCTTGGGTCAGCCAAACGATCCTCTCGTTATTGGGATCGTTTTCACTACACAGGAGATCTTCCTCAAGCAGCCTGTCAACTATCTTCGTAAACGTAATCTGGCGCTTGGAATCATTCCCTGAGGTCGCGACCAAATCTCGATAAGCGAGAGTTCGCCGGCTTAGTTGGCCGTCGACACCCGCGGTAAGCAATCTTGCGAGAACCGGACCAAAATATTCCTTGGAACGCTCCTCGAGAGAATTGAGGATGACTTCTGCGCGCTTTGCCAAAACACCGTCGAAACAGCCTAGCGAGTTGTAATCCGACCATGTCAATTTTCCGTCGCCCCGGGAACATTGGCGCAAATATAATTCGGAAAGAAGGAGACCTAACTCCGGCATTCGCTCGGGCCTGCCGACCATCCAGTCCGCGATCTCCAGATCCAAACTTCGACCGGTACTTGGATCTGGCTCAAAGCTAACATCAGCTTCCTTTGCTGATAGATGAAGAATTTCCGTCAACTCTTGTTGGCTAGGAGCATGCAGTTCATAAATACCGCTCAAAAAGATTGATTGAGCCGCGGCTAGATGTTCATGAAAGGAGTCAAGGAACTCGCTTTGAAGCGTTGCAATTACATAGACTTGAAGCGATTTCGCCAGGTCGGCAATCAGATGCAAGTACCGCCTTTGCAAATCAAAAGAAAACCCTCCCGTGAACAATTGTTCGAGTTGGTCCACGATGAGCATTAGCCGTACAGGTTTTGCTGGAGCACGGACCTGTTTGTTCTCCGATTCAGAACCTTTATCAGCTAGCAGCAAAGGATCTTTTTTGGTCCCCAGTGAGCTTGCAAAGCTCAG
This sequence comes from Verrucomicrobiota bacterium, assembly GCA_019241095.1. Taxonomy (GTDB): domain Bacteria; phylum Verrucomicrobiota; class Verrucomicrobiia; order Chthoniobacterales; family JAFAMB01; genus JAFAXJ01. The sequence goes on from JAFAXJ010000353.1 coordinate 2,178, forward strand.
AAGCTGCAGTGTCTGTGATAACCGGAAGATCGCCCGCTTCGGATCGTTACACAAATCAGCCTCCAGCGACTGCCAATTACCTTTGTAGGCGGATTGAGCAAGTTCCGGGACAGCGGTTTTTTTTAATATCGCACTGGCAAGTCCAGCAAAAGGCGACCCAGAAGTGCCACCGGAGGATGGCGTGACGGTAGCAAAACGCCAGGATATCTCTCCCCCATCGAGGCCCTGAATCAGCGCAGGTAATACCCCAGCACACGCTAATGAGGTTTTCCCTGAACCGCTCGGTCCTACAATCATCGCGAGCGGAGCTTTAATTGCCGCCTGCTTCTTCAAAATCGCGAGTAAATTCGCAACGCTTTTGCTTCGACCATAGAAAAAATTGGCGTGCTCAAGATCAAATGGCTTCAGGCCTCGGAAAGGGCTGAAATTCGAAGATCTTGGGAATGTTATTATCGCTGGCGCACTCACGGTTCCAATACCCTTACTGTCTGAGGTAATCTAACAAAGACGATTGTAACTGCTGAAAACACGTACTTAATCAATTTTCGGTCTGACAGCGGATCTTTCGACTGGCTGTCCTAATGACGAACGGCCGTCGGAGCATTTGCTTAAGACAAATTGACTGAAAAAGTTCCAATCACTTTTAGAACTTTAGAGTTCTTAGACTTTTAGATTCAAATCTTTACAATCTTACAATCAGCAACAATGAGAGCGAACCTGCGAGCTTTGAGCAAAAGTCAGGAAGATGGTAGGACGGGGTTTTCCCAAAAACCTGTCTTGGCTGAGCGCAAAACAGCCTCAATGACAGCCATATTTCGAACAGAATTTTCCAGGGGCACGGGCAATTCGATTTGTTCTCGAATGCTCCGAGAAAACAGGTCGCCTTGGATGGTGTATTGATCACAGATGTCGAACTGCATCACTTCGGCGCTCCGACCAGACCGGTCGAGCCCATCATCAATAAAAATCCGGCAGGGCTGGTCTGGTGGGGCATTCAGCGGTATCTCGATTTCGATGCGGCCATCAGTTCCCAGGATCTGAACTCTCTGATATGGGACGAGTTGCGTGCTGCAGGTAAAAACGGAATGGCCGGCAGGAAAGTCAAGAAGGGCCGAAGTAATTACGTCTGTCCCAAAATCAAGATCTTTCTCGACCAGGCCTAGTA
>JAFAXJ010000346.1 GCA_019241095.1 Verrucomicrobiota bacterium
TGCGACGATCAAGGTCCATTTGGATATTTTCTGGGCTAAGGGGAATCTGGGCGGGACACCCGTCTATCACCACTCCAACCCCGCCACCATGAGACTCTCCCCAGGTCGCTATTCGAAATAGAACGCCAAAGTGCGAAGACATGCGACCGAATCAAATAGCCTTAGACTCAAAGTGAAGCAAGTCGCACCGCAGCGCAATCGTCCATTGGATCATCTCAGGAGAGTTATCGGGAGAAGACCAAGAAAGCTCTAGATGACTCTCAGCTGGAATAAGGCTGTCCTCCAGGGATCTTGTATATATCTAAACTTGATAGATCTAAACCCATGCAGGCTTCAAAAAAGTACAGGTTAGTGTCATACCTCTGGCTGACCGCCGGTGCGTGCTCTGCTGACCTCCCGCGCAGGTGGCCTCACTTCGAGACTGCCCGAATCTACCGATGCGAATGCTACCTCTCGCCTGAATCTACAATCTTTTAGAGGTGCGTATATCAGTTGTCCAAATCTAAATCTTACTTATTGATTGTTATCCAAACTCGAAAGACCGCTTTTTAATGATTGCTCAACGAAAACTCATCGAACAAGATCAAAGATTTCCCCCGTTCAGTTTATCGCGGCTGCTGAAAAGTGTATTTGCCCCTAAGCGGGGAGAAGCCGTGACAATTTTGATTGATCTCGATGACCCGCACGAAATCGAGAACATGGCATTTTTGAAAAATCCCGATCTTAGCATCCAAAGACATGCGTACGAAGTTTTCTATCGGGGTTTGCAGAACGGGGTTGCTGAAGAGCTAAACCTTACCGGCGGCGAGATGTTCGCCTATAAAATTACCGGAGGCAGTAACTTGGATCTGCCTGATCTTGCGGTCGCCATCGATGGTAAAGAGTTAAGCTTAGAACGAGATATTTATCCCGAGTATGACATTATTCTTTGCATCTCTACCTACTCTGCAACGGCGCCGCTTACCGCTTTTGCCAAAAAATACGGGTTCCGTGGCGCAACACTGCACGGGCTGAACTCTATCATTTTAGCGACTGGACTCTCGGTCGACTATGAGGATGTGAGCCGGACAGCAGAGAAGTTGCGCCTAGGTTTAACGAAAGCCGATTGGGTAGAAATAGATTTCAGTTTCGACGAACGAAATTTCACTTTGCATTTAGACCTTGGCAGGCAAGAGGCACAGAAAAGCCACGGCCTCTGTCGTGGGGGACCTGACGTAGCAAATTTGCCGGCTGGCGAAGTCTATTTCGTTCCCACGAGTGCCTCGGGGCAGTTTCCCTTAAAGTTCGAAGACGGAACAGTTGCTCTGATGACGGTTAAGTCTGGTACCATCGTTATGTCTGAATTGCTGCGAGGGAATCCTGATACCGTGGAGGCCCACAAAAGAAAACTCCAGACCGACCCCGTCACAGGTGAACTGGGCGAACTCGGTTTCGGAACGCAGCGACTTCCATTTTCCGGCAAAGACATTCAGGACGAAAAGGTGCTGGGCACAGTGCACGTAGCGACTGGACGCAGCGATCACTTGGGCGGGCACCTAACGCCCGAAAAATTTAAGAATAAGCTCAATGCTACGCACGATGACATCCTATTTGCACCGAGGAAAACTCCGGAAATCAATGTTTCCCAGGTAAGAATGTTTCGTGACGGACAAACGAAAGTACTGATCGAAAACTTTGAGCCGGCTCTATACGTAAAAAATCTGATAGCGACTGACTAGAAATTCCGGCTTCTAGCGAGCGGCTGGGGCCAATTCGCTTACCTCCTTGATTGAGGCAGGCGTGCTCATGAAACTGAATTTTCCCTAAGGCTGAATCAGGCCCGCATTTTGCCCAACATCTACGAATCCAAGCCGCTGCTGGAGCAGTACATGCTGTTTCATTACGGTTCTGCTGAAGATCAGCTACCGTACTCGTTTGGTCCGCATAATTCGCTTTTCTTTCCGGTCCGCTGCGTCGCCGATTTCTTGCCCGATATTGGACCTGTCGAACGTGCCCTTGATTTGGGCTGCGCGGTAGGGAGATCAAGCTTTGAGCTGTCACGATGGGCTCAACAAGTCGTCGGAATCGACTCGTCAACCGCGTTTATTGAAGCGGCAAAAGTGCTTCAGTCGACCGGTCGAGCAATCGTTCGAAGAGTCGAAGAAGGAGAAATAACCAGCACTTTCGAAGTTTACGTTCCGAATGGGATTGATCCGCAACGTTGTGTTTTTGAGGTGGGCGATGCCTTGAACCTGCGAAAGGATCTCGGATTGTTCGATATTGTCTTAGCCGCAAACCTGATTGATCGAGTGGCTTCGCCTAGAATCCTTCTGTCATCACTGAAAGACTTAATAAAACCCAAAGGCTTCCTTCTGCTATTTTCGCCTTACACATGGTTACCAGAGTTTTCTTCTAAAGAGGAGTGGATTGGCGCTCGATATAAAGGAGATGATCCCGTTCGAAGCTTTGATGAGCTGCACGCAACTTTAACTCGCAATTTCGACCTTGTCCGAACTCAAGATATTCCCTTCCTGATCCGTGAACATGCGCGAAAGTATCAGTGGAGCGTTGCTCAAGGAACAGTCTGGCAACGTCAGCAAGGGTACTAGAGATTAAAATTAGGAGTTCCTGGCGAAAACTCTTTGACTTCATTCCACCTGAGACTGATTCTCAACTACAATGCAACAAGAACTTCGGATTCCAAGCGCACCTGAGATCCGTCCGTTGCCGATCTTGCAGCTTATTGGACGAATTTTGCTGCTGCTTGGTGCTGCTGTTGTTCTTGGCGTTCTCGTCTGGCAAGGAATAACTGCTGCTGGAGCTCCTGATCCGACCGCGCCACACACCAGCTCGACTCGCGCAATCTTTGATATCGGTGTACTCGTTTTTCGCGAGGGGCTGGAATGTATTCTTGTTCTTAGCGCGATCACGGCCAGCATGGTCGGCGCCCATGAGACCATTCATAAGCGAGCGGTTGCTGC
>JAFAXJ010000382.1 GCA_019241095.1 Verrucomicrobiota bacterium
TCTCTCTCATCGGTATCGTTGGAATTAATGTCGCAATACGCTAACAAGGATCTGCCGAAAACTGATAACATCCTACGCTAAAACTATGGTTAAATTTCGCCATGCCCGGCATACCGTAAAGCGCAATGCTGGAGATGATCGCTCAACCAGGCGGGAGACGCGTAGGGTCCTGATAGTTGCTGTGCCACCAATGAGGACTCTCGACGTGTTCGGTCCCGCGGAGGTGTTCGCCGACGCGAATCGGCTGTATGGCGGACATCCGGCATACAAAGTCATGATCATTTCGGCTGGAGCCGATCGCGCAGTGTTAAGTCATATCGCTATACAGGTTCAGGCGGACCGAACGTACAAAGAGTGGCATGGGCCCGTCGATACGCTCCTCGTTGCCGGGGTCGAGAGCGATCGTAAAATGCGGTATGAAGACGGCTTTCTAGATTGGCTCAGAGATCAGAGTAAAAACTGTCGGCGTTTCGGTTCTATCTGTACGGGTGCTCTCGTTCTGGCAGAGGCTGGCTTGCTTGAAGGGCGGCGCGCGACTACCCATTGGAAATGGTGTAACGAACTTGCACGCGACTATCCGCAAGTGACTGTGGACCCTGACCCGATCTATGTTCGAGACGGAAATTGTTACACTTCAGCTGGGGTGACTTCTGGCATCGATCTTGCCCTTGCATTGGTGGAAGAAGATCTGGGCAGATATGTCTCTCTACAAGTTGCACGAATGATGGTTGTGTTCCTGCACCGTCAGGGCGGGCAATCGCAATTCAGTGCGACCCTTGCGGCGCAAACTTTCGACAGCCGGCAGTTTAGCGATCTGCTTGTTTGGCTACCTGGCAACATCCATCGCCAACTCTCCGTCGAGAAGCTCGCTCAACAGTTAGCCATGAGTCCTCGCAACTTTGCCCGTTTGTTTAAGCGGGAGGTAGGTAAAACCCCAGGGAAGCACATCGAGGATCTTCGACTTGAAGCAGCGCGACGACAGCTGGAATCGACTTCAATGACTCAAAATGAAGTCGCCGAGGCAAGCGGCTTTGCAAGTGTGGAAATTCTACGCCGCGTGTTCAACCGACGTTTGGGAGTCACACCTGGTCAATATAGAGCGTCTTTTGGACAGATCCGAATGAAATAACTCTCTCGCACAATCTTCGCAGTAAGTTTGATTTGCGTTTTTTGGACAGATCTGGCCCAGCTAACCCTTTGAATGGTCTTGGCAGTATTCGTGGGTTTGTTGTCTTTTAACGCCTCTTGCGACAGCGACTACAGAGTCCAGAATAGATTCAGATCCAATTACACAACCAGGACAATACTGTGACTACATTAACCGCATTAACCATGACCAAAACTTTGCCACCGCAATGGCTACTGAATATGTGGAAAGAAATTGATGATAAAACTTTCGACAAAGGTTTCGACTGCTTTGTGGAGGATGCAACGTGTAATCTCGGCGTTGCTGATTGGCACGGGCGGGAGGAGATCCGTGAAAATCTGCGCGCATTTATCGACAAAGGCATTACCGCACATCACGATGTTATCGAATACTGGGATGGCGGTTTGCTCAAAGTTTTCCGCGGCATTGTAACAATGGAATTCGACGACCCTAACAAACAAACAATCAAACCTGTAATGACCCATTTTTTCTATATGGACGAGGCGGATCCCTCGAAGGTTAGCCGTTGGGTTGGATCAGTAGGTCCAACCCAATTCTAAAAATTTGCATATACAATAATGATGCTTCTCAAAAGCAGGTTTTCTGGTGAGGTAAGGTCCGCTTCAGCTGCTTTCGAGGGCTGCCGCCCGGCCCGGAGTCCCAATTGAAGATCGAGACCGGTTAGTGTGGCAAGTTCTCGGAATATGAAGGTGACTGACGTCGGCACTCACCTTCATAGGATGCCCGCTAAGGACTTGCATTAGATCCGGGATAACCGATCCGGGGCTCTGATGAAACCCTGCTTCGATGTTCTTCTTTCATTGTTAGATCGAACTGTCTGACACGGCGATTGTCCGATTCCGGTCTCCGCAGGTAGATAAGTGACTGCACCGGCGTTCTTAGGCGAGCCGGGTTCAAATTCACCCGCATCGAAAACCACCAATTCCCACCCCGTTGTTTTGCAAGCACAGTCACCCGGGTTTGATGGAAATGTTTGTCAGCCGGCGCAAGCCACTGGCGTCCTGCCGATGACCTTCGTCAGCATCCACATTGAAAGCAGCGCTTCAGCCTAGAATTTCAATTCGTGCGACGAAGCTCGTTATCGTCGGTTCCGAAAATGAAGGGTTTCAGAAGGAACAAATCCAGCCCAAGGTTAATCAAGGCGT